>DATAOG010000030.1:0-4353 GCA_036265855.1 Geminicoccaceae bacterium
CCTCGCCGCGGCCGCGACCGCGGGCGCGGACGCCGTGCTGCTGCCCAAGGTCGAGAGCGCGGATGCGGTCCGGCAGGCGCTGGCCGTCCTCGATCGGGCCGGCGCGCCCCCGGGGCTCGCGCTCTGGTGCATGATGGAGACGCCGCGGGGCATGCTGCACGCGGCCGAGATCGCCGGCGCGAGCCCGCGTCTTGGCGCGCTCGTGATGGGCACGTCCGACCTCGCCAAGGAGCTGCACGCCGCCGATACGCCGCTTCGCCTGCCGCTGCTCACAGCGCTCGGTCTTTGCCTGCTGGCGGCGCGCGCGCACGATCTCGCCATCCTGGATGGCGTCTTTCTCGATCTCCAGGACGAGCCAGGCTTCGAGGCCGCCTGCCGGCAGGGGGCGGAGCTCGGCTTCGACGGCAAGACGCTGATCCACCCCAAGCAGATCGGCCCGGCCAATCGGGCATTCGCGCCGGATCAGGCCGAGCTCGCCCGGGCGCGCCGGATCATCGAGGCGCACGCGGCCGCGCGGCTGAGGAGCGAGGGCGTAGTCCTGCTCGACGGCCGGCTGATCGAGGAGCTGCACGTGCGCGAGGCCGAGCGCCAGGTGCAGCTCGCCGCCGCGATCGCCGCCATGGCCGGGGCGGTCGCCGGCGAGCCTGGCTCGGGTCAGGGCTGACAGGCCGCCGGCACGGATCGCCCGAGTTCGAGCATGACCGTAAGCGCCATCGCCAGGGTCTTCAGGTCGATTTCGGGGTCCAGAAAATAGTGGTCGAGCCCGACCTGGATGATCGTGACGCCGCCGTGCGCGGCCTCGTCCGCGATCGGCGCGAGGCCGTCGTTGGGACCGGCCACGCTCGTGTGCCGATAGGCGAACTCGTCGCCCGGGCTGATGTCGCCCGAAAGCGGAATGCCGACGAAATTCAGGATCAGGACGTGCTTGGGGATGGTCTCCTGGGCGAACCGCGCCGCGCTGCGCTCGCTGCGAAGGCTCGCGATGCTGTCGTCCGGGTCCTGGGCCCGCCACCAGTAGTACAGCCGGGTGAGCCAGCTTTTCGGCCAGACGCTGGCCCAGTCGGCAAGCGGGGCGCCTTTGAGCAGGCCGCCGACGTTGACCCAGGCCTCGACCGCCGCGGTCTCGTCGGGCTTCAGCACCGCGCCGAGCGCATGCGCGACCTCCGGGCCGCCCTTGCTGACACTGACCAGGATCACCGGGCGCCTGGCGGCATCGAACCGCCGGATGTCCTGGGCGATGATCCGGGCGTTCTGCTCGACGGTGCCGTTGTCGACGACCGGGACCAGCTGGGTCTCGACCCCGAGCCGGTCGAGCAACGCGCGCTGTCTGCCGAAATCGGCGCCGGTCCCCGGTTGGCTCCGGTAGAACCAGCCGGGCGCGAACAGGACGCTCGGCAGGTCGAAGGCGGCCACGCAGGCTCTGCGGCCCGCTTCGTCCAGCGCCCGCAGCCGCGCGAGCTGAGCCTCGAACAGCGCCTGGGCCCGGGCGTTGGCCGGCTGCCCGGTCAGAACCTTGATCAGATGCAAGCTCGCGAGATCGACCGAGAAGCGCTCCGCCAGCCGCTGATAGGCTGCGCGCGTGGGCGTCTGCGGTAGCTCGGCGAGGCTCCGATCCAGCGCGCGATCGAGCTCGGGCTCCGTCCGCCGCCCCTCCAGATAATTCTCAAGGTAGTAGCGCGCGACCGGGGCGTCGACGGTGGTCCCGATCGCCGCGCCGTCGATCTGGCCCTCCGCCGGAATCCGGGCGAGATCGCCGGCGCAGCCCGGAAGCGCCAGCACGGCCGCGAGCGCGATCAGGATCGCCGGCCGGCGCCGGGTCGGCGGACCGGCGAGCAACCATGCCGGCGGCGCGCTTACTTCTGCAACGGCACCGTCGTCAGGGAGCGGACGTCCAGCATCTTGACGCATTGGAGCGAGGTGCCGGCGCCGTCCTCGCACCAGGGCACGTCGTTGACCAGGATGCTGCCGATCCGGTCGCAGCGCTGATCGTCAAGCAGGAACGATGCCACCGTCTTCTTGTCCGGAAGGAGCGGCGCCATGTCGAGCAGCAGCTGCTTGCTGTACACGCCCTTCGGATCGAACAGGATCAGGTCGAGCCGGAAGCGCTCGAGCTCGTGGCCGGTGTGGTTGTCGAACACGAAGACCGACCGGCAGCCCTGCTCGGTGTCATCGAGCTTGTTGAGCTCGATCTTGAGGTTGCCCTCGGCGGCAGGCGCGGCTGGGGCGAACAGACGCAGGCTGGCGAGCACGGCCGCGAGCGCGACGGCGGCACGGCCGGCGCCGGCGAGGTGTGGGCGTGGGATCATGGTATCGGTCTTTCGCGCCGTGCCCGTCGGGTTTCAGCCCGGTTGATGAACGGCAGGCAAAAAACATGCCGCTCCTCGGCGTTTACACATAGCCTGCTCCGTTGTCTAGAGGCTCGATTGTCGCTTGATGGTTGAAAATTGAATGCCGTTGCGCCAGACGGCCGGGATCGACTACCGAAGGCGCAGAACCGGGCGCCGCAGCGCCGGCGCCGGACCCGACAGGGATCGGCAACCGCCATGAGCAAGACCATCGCCGGCCGTTTCTTCGAGGATTTCCAGCTCGGCGAGGAGATCCACCACGCCACCCCGCGCACCGTCACCGAGGCCGATGCCGCGCTCTATCTGGCGCTCACGGGCTCGCGCTTTGGCATCCACTGCTCGGCGACGCTCGCCCGCATGGCCGGCCTGCCGCGGCCCCCGCTCGAGGACCTGCTGACCTTCCACCTGATATTCGGACGGACGGTGCCGGACGTGTCACGGAACGCGATCGCGAATCTCGGCTATGCCGATGGCCGGTTCGGCGCGTTCCTCTATCCCGGCGACAGCATCCAGGCGGCTTCGGAGGTGATCGGGCTCAAGGAGAGCTCGAACCGGGAGGCCGGAGTGGTCTGGGTGCGCACCCGCGGGCTCAAGGACGATGGCCGCCAGCTGCTCGAGTACGTCCGCTGGGTGCTGGTCAGGAAGCGCGACCCGGGGAGCCCGGCGCCCGAGCCGGTCGTGCCCGACCTCCCCGACCACGTCGCGCCGCGGCACCTCGCGGTGCCGCCCGGCCTGCGCCCGCGCCACTTCGACCGGATGCTGTCCGGCTCGATGCACCGCTTCGACAGCTACCAGATCGGCGAGCGGATCGACCACGTCGACGGCATGACGGTCGACGAGGCCGAGCACCGGCTCGCGACCCGGCTGTACCAGAACCCGGCCGGCGTCCATTTCAACGCCCATCGCGAGCGTGCGGGCCGCTTCGGCCAATGCCTGGTCTATGGCGGCCACGTGCTCTCGATCGCCCGCGCGCTCTCGTTCAACGGCCTCGGCAACGTCCTGCATGTGATCGCGATCAACGGTGGCCGGCATGTCAGCCCGGTGTTTGCGGGCGATACGATCTACGCCTGGTCGGAGGTGCTGGATCGTGCCGAGATCCCGGGCCATCCCGATCTCGGCGCGCTGCGCCTGCGCTTGGTCGCGACCAAGGACAGTCCCTGCCATGATTTCCCCGACCGGGACGCCGCGGGCAGTTATCCGCCCGAGGTCGTGCTGGATTTCGACTACTGGGGCCTGCTGCCGCGGTGAGCCGAGCCTATCGTATCAGCTCGATCCGGACGCCGACCGCATCAGCCACGCCGAGCCAGCCGCGATCGGCCGTCAGCGCGGGCAGCCGGAGCCTCCGGGCCAGGGCCAGGCAGGCGCGATCGGCAAGCGACAGCCCCGCGCTCCGGGTCGCCGGGCGAAGGTGTCCCGCCGCGAGCGCAGCCCCCAGGTCACCCATGCACGGCGAGCTGCATTGCCGCGATGATCTCGTCAACGTCGGCCTCGGCGATACCGAGGTCGCGGAGCTTCGCAACCACTTCGCCGAGGTTGGCCGTGCCGCCCGGCACATGCGGCTCGACGTGCTCGGCACCTGGCTCCTCGAGCATCAGGGCGCGCAGAGCCGAGGCATCGAGGACCGCCTCAGCCACGCTGCTCTTCCCGCCGGGCTTCTGCACGCCGCTCCAGGATCAGCTCCTCGGATGCGACCCGGTCCTTCGGCTTGTACGGACGGGCGAGGCCGCGGATATGCTCGAGAGTCTGCGCCCGGGTCCGCAGCCGGACCGCATCCTCATCGATCGTCAGCATGACCTGGGACGCCCCTTGAATCCGAGAGCCCGCCGCGCTGCAGCGGGAAGATGCAAGCGTCCCGTCTTGGAAACTTGAACTGTCACCGACCTCATACCCGTGTCCGCAGTTTTAGCCCAACATGACGGATTAGGGCACAAAGTCGCATCAGAGGTAAATGACCGTCACTGGTCGGCGGCTGGCGGCAGCGTTGACTCGGCCCTGCCCTGGGCTATGC
>DATAOG010000031.1:0-13698 GCA_036265855.1 Geminicoccaceae bacterium
AAAGCCGAACTCGAAACGCCGGCGCTGCTGGTCGATCTCGACCTGATGGACGCCAACATCGCCCGCGTCGCGGACGAGTGTCGCCGGTTCGGCGTCGGCTGGCGGCCGCACATCAAGGGCCACAAGACGCCCGAGATCGCGCACCGGCAGCTCGCGGCCGGCGCGCTCGGCGTCACCTGCGCCAAGCTCGGCGAAGCCGAGGTGATGGCCGACGCCGGCATCACCGAGATCCTGATCGCGAACCAGATCGTCGGCCCGCTCAAGGTGCGGCGCCTGATCCAACTCTTGGAACGGGCTCCGGTCATCGTCGCGGTCGACAGCTTTTCGAACGTCGCCGAGCTGGCAGCGGCTGCCGCGGGCGGCCGCCATGAGCTGCGCCTCGTCGTCGAGGTCGACATCGGCATGAAGCGGGCGGGCGTGGCGCCGGGGCGGCCGGTCGTCGAACTGGCCGAGGCGATCGCGGCGCAGCCGGGGCTGCGGTTCGTCGGCGTGACCGGCTGGGAGAGCCACGCGGTCGCGATCGCCGACCCGCGCGAGAAGGAGCGGGTGGTCGCCGAGGCCATCGCCCTTCTCGCGGCGAGCGCGGCGGCCTGCCGGCGCGGCGGCCACGATGTCCAGATCGTGAGCTGCGGCGGCACCGGCACCTTCCCCTACTGCGTCCGCCAGCCGGGGATCACCGAGGTGCAGGTGGGCGGCGCCATCTTCAGCGACATGCACTACCGCACCCACTACCACCTCGACCATCCCTGCGCGCTGACGCTGCTGACCACGGTGACCAGCCGGCCGACGCCGACGCGGATCGTGCTCGATGCCGGCAAGAAGGCGATGAGCGGCGATGCCGCGCTGCCCGAGCCGCAGGGGCTCCCCGCGGTGCGCTCGCTCCGGCTGTCCGCCGAGCACACGACGATCGAACTCGAGGCCCCGAGCGCGACGCCCGGGGTCGGCGACCGGCTGGAGCTGATCGTCGGCTATTCCGACACGACCGTGCACCTGCACGAGGAGATCATGGGCCTGCGCGCCGGGCGGATCGAAGCGCTATGGCGCGTGGCCGCGCGCGGCCAAATCAGATAGCGGACCCGTCGGTCCGCAGCGCTACGGATCGCCCGGCTGCAAGGCATCCGCGCCCGCGAAGTCCTCATCCGTAACCGATGCGGCCGTCCAAAGGAGCGCCATGCCGATCGCGGCTGACAGCACCGAGGCGGCGAAGACGGCGATTTTGGCTGCGGCGAAATCGGCGGTCGCAGGGAACGCCTGGCCGGCGATGAACAGGGACATTGTGAAGCCGATGCCGGCGAGCGCGCCGGCGCCCGCGAGCTGGCGCCAGCTGTACGCGTCCGGCTTGAGGGCGATCCCGAGCCGGACCGCGAGCGCGGAGGCCGACATCAGCCCGAGCGGCTTGCCGATCACCAGCCCGGCCATGATCGCGAGCAGCAGCGGCCGGTGGCCGCTCCAGACCTCGGCCGCGAGCGCGACGCCCGCATTGGCGAGGGCGAACAGCGGCAGCACGAGATAGCTCGAGCGCGCCCCAGCGTGCCGCAGCAGCCGGTCCGCCGGCGATTCCAGCCGGTCGTGGATCGCATCGAGCGCCCGCAGCGCCGGTAGCGACGGGCCGCTGCGCAACACCTCGCCGCCTTGACGCGCTTCGGCCGCCACGATCGTGCTGGCCTGGGTCATCAAGGCCTTCAGGTCGGGCGGCGGCCGGGTCGGGATGAACAGGGCCAGGATCACCCCGGCGAGCGTGGCGTGCAGGCCGCCGGCATGGACGCAGGCCCAGAGCGCGACGCCGAGCAGGGCGTAAGGCAACAGCCGATAGACGTGCGACCGGTTGAGCAGCGCCAGCGCGCCCGTGAGCGCGGCCGCCGCGGCGAGATAGCCGGCGTGCAGATCGCCCGAATAGAAGAGCGCCACGACCACGATCGCGCCGATATCGTCGACGATCGCGGCCGCGGTCAGGAAGATCCGTAGCTCGACCGGCACCCGCCTGCCCAGCATCACGATCAGCGCGACCGCGAAGGCGGTGTCGGTCGCCATCGGCACGCCCCAGCCGTGCGACCAGGCGCCGTGCGGGATGACCATCAGATACAAGAGCGGCGGCGCGACCATGCCGCCGATCGCGCCGGCGACCGGCAGCGCCGCGGCCCGCCAGTTGGCGAGATGGCCGACCGTGAACTCGCGCTTGATCTCGAGCCCCACGACCAGAAAGAAGACCGTCAGCAGGCCGTCGTTGACCCAGTGCAGCAACGACATCCGGAAATGGGCGTCGTCGAGCGCCAGGCCGAATTCCTGCTGCCAGAAGCCGGCGAACGCCGGCCCGAGCGCCGAGTTGGTCAGCGCCACCGCGAGCACCGTCGCGAGCAGCAGCGCCAGGCCCGCGGACGGGCCCCAGCTGGCAAAGTCGAGCGCGGCCGAGCGCACGCGATGACCGAGCCGGCCGAGCATGGCGTCGGCGAGCGAGCTCTCATCCCACGGGCCATCGTAACGACGGCCGTTGATGAAGAAGGTCGGCGTGATCATCACGCCGCTTGCGCGCGCGCTCCGCTCATCGGCCTCGACCCGCGCCCGTGCCTGCCGCGTGGTCCGCTCGGCGTCTTTGGGGTCGGCCCGCGCCAGGGCCAGATCTTCGGCGACCGCGCGCAGATCGTCCTCGGTCAGGCTCCCCGAGCGCGTCATCAAGGCAATGTGAGCCCGCCAGAACCGCTCCGGATCGCCAGCGCGCTCGGCCAGTTCCGCCGCGCGCCGGGCGATTTCGCTGCCGGTCAGCGGCCGATGCCGGAAGACGTAACGCAGGCGCTCGCCGAACGCGTCGCGAACCTTCGCGATCTGGTCGTTGGCCGCGCGACAATAGGGGCAGGCGTAGCTGCCGTACTCGACCAGCGTGACTTGAGCATCCGCGGGGCCGAGGACGTGATCGTAGGCTTCGTCCACCGGCCGATCGAGCCGGTTGTTCAGTCTTGCCGGTGCCATCCGGAGGGCTCTCGGCGGATTGGCGGCTCGCACCCCGGACCGCCGGGCGCCGCCTCGGCTGCCGTGCGCGGACTCGCCTCGATCAGCGAGCGCGCGCCGCGGCGCCTTGGGTCCGCGGAGACGTGCGCGACGGCTCGCTGCTCAACGATTCGGCCGAGATGCATGACTGCAACCGGCCGGCATAGATAGCGTACGCTGCCCGAGTCGTCGAGCGCTGAGACCGGCTCGTCGGTGATGAAGCGCGGGTGATCATCCGCCCCTCCCGCACGGCAACCGCCCTCGCCCCGAGCGGATCAGCGCGTAAGCGTGAGCCTACCGCCTCGGCCTTCTGCGGATCTCGACTGAGGCAGCCTCAGGCAAGGCCAGCCGGCAGCTCCGGGACTGCGGCCCGGCCTTTGCGGCAGAGGAGGACCGGTCGGCCGCGGTCACTGCTGCAGACCAGCTCGATCGCGGTGAAGCCGGCTGCGGCCAGTCGCCTGCGCTCGGTCCGCGCGCTGTCGTGGCCTTCGTAGATCAGCTCCTCGAAGCGGCCGAGGAAGGCAAAGAACCGCGCCTGATCGCGAAGCCAATGGGCGAGGCTGAGCGCGAACACGACGTCCGGCCGGAACGCCGCCAGCGCCGCTTCCCAGCGTGCATCGGCATCGAAATCGATCCGCCGGAACTCGGGCCGTACGTGGAATGCGACCGCGGTCTCGGCGGCGGCCTCGAGGATCAGGGGGTCGCGATCGACCGCGAGCGCTGCCGCCGCGCCCGCTTCCTTGAGCAGGAAGACCGAGAGCAGGCCCTGATTGCAGCCGAGCTCGAGGACGCGCTTGCCGCGGTAGTCGGTGACCGCGCGCAGGTGCTGCCAACGCTCCCGCCAGGGCCGCTCGCCCGGAAAGACGAGGCCCTCGACCTCGAGCTCATGGTAAGCGATCGCCCGGCCGGGCGAGCTGGCTTCGGCCCGGGCCGCCCGCCGCCACGCCGCCGCGAGCGCGCGCAGTTCCGGACTGGCCGCCGGCGGCAGCGCCGGCATCGCGGTTGCAAGCGGGCGCCGCAGGCGCCGCAGGCGCCGGAGGACCGGGGGCGCCAGGCGCGCCTGCAGGTGCTCGCGGAGCGGCGCCAGGACGGTATTGCTCACAGGCCGGCCGCCGAGCCGCAGCCCCAGCAGGCTGCGGGCGAGGCAGACCACAGGCCGGCCAAAGGTCGCCTGATCAAAGTCGATCAGCTGCAGCCGGCCGGCCGAATCGAGCAGGACGTTTTCGGGCCTGAGATCATCATGGCTGATCCCGCGCCCGGCCAGGCGCGCGACCAGAACGGTCAGCCGCAGCGTCAACCAGAGCAGGCGTCCCCAGCCCAGATCGAGCTGCGAGAGCGGCCTGCCGCGAAGCCGGGTGGTGACCAGGACCGACCAGCCGGGCCGCTGCTGCCAGTCGACGACCTCGGGAATGCTCGGGATGCCCCGAGCGCGCTCCAGCACCTCCAGCTCCCGCGGCAGCTCGTGCCGGCGCTCTGCGCCCGTCGGCTCGCGGAGCGCGATCTTGTAGAACAGATCGCCGCGAAATCCGTAGCGCTGGGTCGCGTCAACCGGGCTCTGCCAGCAGCGCTCGAGCAGTCGCCAGGGTTCGTGGGCGACTCGAGCAAGCAGCGCGGGATCGGCGGTCATGGCGGCAATGCTACGGCAGCCCGGGCCGCCGAATCAACCTCGGCGCGATCATATGACATAGTTTTCTACCTCGGCTAAAGCCCCGATAGGTTGGACAGCTTTGTCGTATCGCGCTAGTATCGTGCACCTACCTTTAACCAATGGTTGATATGGGTATCAGCGTGATCACTGTCGTCCTGAACGATCGCCGCGGCTTCGCGGCGACCGCTGCCAGCGTCCGTGAGCAGACCTATTCGGAGTTCGAATGGATCGTGGTCGACGGCGGCTCGGTCGACGGCACGCTGGAGGTGATCCGCGCCCACGAGCCCCGGATCAGCGCGCTTCACAGTGGCCCCGACCGGGGCGTGTACGACGCGATGAACCGCGGCCTCGGGCTCGCAGGAGGCGACTTCGTCGTATTCATGAATGCCGGCGATCGGTTCGCGCGGCCGGACACGCTGGTCCGGGTGGCCGAGGCGCTCGATCGGGCGGCGCAGCCGATCGACATCCTGTTCGGGGGCACGATCCTCGATCTGCCCCGGAACGAGCGGGTCTACCGACCGCCGCATCCGGCCGCCGCCCGCCTCCGCTATGGCCTGCCCGCCTATCATCAGGCGACCTTCGTGCGCCGCGAGCTGCACCGGTCGGTGCCCCACGATCTCCGCTACCGGGTTTCCTCGGACTACTACACGATCGCCAAGATGTGCCGCGCCGGCGCCCGGACGCTCCCGCTCGACATCCCGGTCGCGATCCACGACTTCGGCCCGCAGAACCTCTCCAAGCGCGCGACGCTCACCCGGTTCCGGGACTTCATTGCGGTCCAGCGACGGGTGCTGGGCAAGAGCTGGCCGGAGATCGCGGTCAACACCGGCCGCCTGCTGTGCGTACACTGGGCCTATCTCGCGATCATCAGCCCGGGCCTAGGCCGGCTCCTGGGGCCGGTCCTGCTCGCACGATGGCGCGTCCAGCCGGATGCGGCCACGTGAGCGCGCGGCCCGCCGCCGCCCGGAGCGCCGACTGCGATCGGCGGACTATCGACGGCGCGGCGCTCCGGCGCGTCTACGATGCCGAGGGCTACGTCGTCGTGCGCGAGCTGGTTCCCGGCGAGCTGTGCGACCGGGTGCGCGCCGCCTTCGCGGCCGAGGTCAAGCCCTATCGGGGCCCGCTCTATCGCCAGACCACGAGCGGCGATCCGGAGCGGCACGTGTTCACCGACCAGGGTCATCTGCTCAATCCGATCCTCAACCTTCAGAGCCTTCGCCAGGCTCGGTTTCCCCAGTTTCGCGCTGCCGGCCTGGAAATTCTCACCCACGGCGATCTGCACGAGGCCGCCCGGGCGATCCTGGGCGCCCCGGGCGTGATCGTTCAGTCGATGTACTTCGAGGGCAACGCCGGGACCTGGGCGCATCAGGATACCTACTATCTCGACTCGGCGGGGCCCGGCGGCATGGTCGGCGCCTGGATCGCGCTCGAGGACATCGCTGCCGGCGCCGGTCGTTTTTTTGTCTATCCGCGCAGTCACCTGATCGAGCTGGCCCTCAATCGCGGCGACTTCGACATCGCGTTTCATCACGGCCGCTACAAGCAGCACGTCGTCGACGCGATCGCCGCTCACGATCTGACCCTCGACGCCCCGGCGCTCGCCCGGGGCGATGTCCTGTTCTGGTCGACCAGGACCATCCACGGCAGCCTCGCGACGACCGAGCCGTGGCGCTCGCGCAGCTCGATCACGGCCCATGTGCTGGCGGCGGGCTCCGAGCTGCTGCAATTCCAGCGGCGCCGGCGGCGGCTCGCGCCGGTCACCATCAACGGCGTACAGATGCACCTGCCGAAAAACCAGAACGCCTGGGGTCCGCGCGCGGTGCTCTGGGCCGAATCGGCCTTTCCGACGATCTCCCGGCTGGCCAAGCGGGCGACGATCAAGCTCATGCTCCGTTAGTGGTTCACGTGCCAACGCACGGTTGTCGCCGCTTTCGCAAGCCAGCTACAGCTAATTCAGAGTGATACGAGGACAAGTTGATATGCAGCATAAGATAAAATTCGATTTGTTCTTTACAAACAAAAAGACTTGAAGTTCTACCATAGGTTATGTTCTACCATAGGGCAGAAACTCGCCCGACCGGTAGAGACACGTGAGAGTCCTTCTGCTCGGCCTCAACTTCGCGCCGGAGCTGATCGGCGTCGGCAAGTACACGGGTGAATTCGCCGCCTGGTTGACGGAGCGCGGTCATCAGGTGCGGGTGATCACCGCGCCGCCCTACTATCCGGAATGGCAGGTCGGGCGCGGCTATTCCCGTTGCGGGTACCGGCGGGAGGTCGTCGCCGGCGCCGCCACGCTGCGCTGCCCGTTGTGGGTTCCGCGCCAACCGACCCCGGCCAAGCGCGTCCTGCATCTGCTCTCGTTCGCGATCAGCAGCCTGCCGCCAACGCTCTGGCAAGCGCTGCGCTGGCGGCCCGACGTGGTCTGGACGGTCGAACCGACGGCCCTGACCGCGCCGACCGCGCTGCTCGCCGCGCGGCTTGCCGGTGCCCGGGCGTGCCTCCACGTCCAGGACCTGGAGCTCGAGGCGGCCTGCGAGCTCTGCATGCTCCGCCGTGGCCGCCTGCACCGGGCGCTGCGCGTCGGCTATGGCTGGCTGCTGCGGCGCTTCGATCTGGTCTCGACGATCTCGCGGCGGATGCGCCGCGAGCTCGCCCGGACCGGCCTGTCTGCAGAGCGGCTCTGCCGGTTCCCGAACTGGGTCGACACGGGCACGATCCGGCCGGTCGATCAGCCCAGCCAGCTTCGCCGCGCGCTCGGTTTTGACGCCGATCAGGTGGTCGTGCTCTACGCCGGCAACATGGGTGAGAAACAGGGGCTCGAGGGCCTCGCCGCAGTCGCGGACCGCCTCGCCGCCAACCCGCGGATCCAGTTCGTCCTGTGCGGCGCCGGCGCGATCCGGCCGCGGCTCGAGCGCCTGATGGCCGGCCGGCCGAACGTCCACCTGCTGCCGTTGCAGCCGTGCGAGCGATTGAACGAGCTGCTGAACCTCGCCGACATCCACGTCCTGCCGCAGCGGCGCGGAGCCGCGAGCTTCGCTCTGCCATCCAAACTCGGCGGCATGCTGGCGAGCGGTCGGCCATTCGTCGTGCAGGCGGAGGGCGGCGAGCTGGCCCGCGCTGCCGACGCGGGCGGCATCGCGGTGGCGCCCGGCGATCCCGCCTCGATGGCCGACGCGATTCTCGCGCTCGCCACCGATACCCGGCGGCGACAGCGGCTCGGCCAGCGCGGCCGCCGGTTCGCCGAAGGCCATCTCGACCGCGAGCTGATCATCGCCAGCTACGTCGCGAAGATGGCCGCGGCTCCCGCCGCAGCCGCGGTCCGGCGGTCCCGGTGGCAGCGACTGGGCCAGCACCTCGCGGCGCGCCCGCCGCGCGTCCTGGTGGCGCCGGTCGGCACGCCACCCGCTGTGCCCAGCCGCCGCCGATGATCACCGCGCTCCGGCCTTCGAACGTCAAGATCTACTTCGAATTCTGGCCCCTCGTCTGGCTCTGGCCGATCAGCCTCGTGCTGATGCAGGTGACGCTGCTCCATCTCAAATCATTCGAAATCACGCTGAGCGTTGTGATCTGCCATGTCCTCGAAGTCTACATCGTGGTGCTCTATTGGCTCCGGCGGCCGCCGGACGCGCAAATCGTGACGGCGCTCGGGCTGATCGCTTACACGCTCGGGCTCGGGCTGTTCGCCTGGAATGGCATCGAGTTCGGGCGCAGCCTCGCGCTCTTCCTCAACCTGATCGCGATGGTCCTGATCTGCCTGAACGCCCGGCTCGCGACCCGGCCCGAGATCCGCCGCTCGGTCGCGGTATTCTGCGTCGCCGCTGCCGGGGCCGGTCTGTTCATCATCGCGCAGGCGTTGACCTTCCACGCCGACAACTTCGTGCTTAGCAACATTCTCGGCCCGCTGGCGCCGATCGGACCGGGCAATGAGGTCTACGACGTCACCGCCAAAGCGCCGCCACCGCGCCCCGCCGGCTTCTACTCCGAGCCGTCGGTCGCCGGCTGGTTCATGACCTTCGCCACCGCGCTGGCGCTCGCGTGCCGCCGGCTCTATCCGGTTCTGACGACCCTTGCGGCGACGATCTGCGCGCTGGCGGCGATGGCCACGCTCAGCCTGACCGGCGTGCTCGGCGCCGCGACCGTGCTCGCGGGCTACGTGCTGCTCGTGCGCGACCGCCTGGGTTACAAGTTGCTGTGGCTGGGACTCGCCGGCACCGGCGTCACGACCGTTCTCGTCTATGCCTATCACCTCGGCATTCTCGAGCGCTTCCACAACATGAACACGCCCGGAACCTCGGTCTATTTCCGGATGAACGCGCCCTCGCGCCTGATCAGCGAGTCGCTCGACCGATTTCCTTTCGGCTATCCCCTGGGCCAGACCAATTTCATCGCCAGCCGCCACTACTACTTCAATTGGCTGCAAGGCACGCAGACCACCATCGACAATACGCTGCTATCGATCGTGTTCTATTTCGGAATCCTCGGACTGGCCATGAATGCGACCTACCTGATCCAGTTGGCGCGCTATCTGCTGCTCAGGCGGCATCCGATCGGGCTGCTCATGCTGAGCCTGCTGATCAGTCTTGCGACCACCGGCGCCGGCTGGGGGCATCACGTCGTGCTGATGATCGGTTATGCGATCGTCGTCGGTCGCTACCTGCACGCCCGCGGCCTGCTCGAATCGACCTTGACCCGAAAGGAGCTCGCAAGGCTTCACTCGGCCGCGGTCAGACGCGTGGTCGGCACCCGGAACGCCGCCAGCAGTTCGGCTTCGCGCGCCTTGGCGGCGCGCAGATGGCGCGCCTTGACGTGACCGTAGCCCCGGATCTGCTCGGGAATTCGAGCGATCTCGGCCGCCAGCCCGTGATTGTCGAGGCTTAAGGCTGCAAGCAGCTCCTCGACCACCTCCTCGTAGTCGTCGATCAGCTGCCGCTCGACCCGGCGTTCGGCCGAGTAGCCGAACGGATCGAAGGCGGTGCCGCGCAACCATTTCAGTCTCGCGAGACTACCCATCGCAGTCAGGATCCAGGGGCCATAGGCCTGCTTCTTGAGCTCGCCCGTCGCCGGATCGCGCGTGGCCAGCAGCGGCGGCGCCAGGTGAATCCTCAGTTTCGGCCGGCCCTCGAACTGCGCCCGCAGCCGGCCCTGGAAGTTGCCGTTCGTGTACAGGCGCGCGACCTCGTACTCGTCCTTGTAGGCCAGCAGCTTGAAATAATAGCGGGCGACCGCGGCAGTGAGCTCGCTCCGGCCCGGGGCGCGGGCGGCCTCGATCTGGCGCACGCGCTCGACCAGCTGCCGGTAGCGGCACGCATAGGCGGCGTCCTGGTAGTCGGTCAGGAACGCGACCCGGCGGGCGATCGCCTCCTCCAGGCTCGCGGCCGCGCGCGGCCGATCGGCAACGCGGGCGGCAGCGGCCTCCACCGCGGCCGGATCGAGGGCGGCCCGCCGGCCCCAGCGAAACGCGCTCAGGTTCATCGCGGCCGCGACCCGGTTGAGCTCGATCGCACGCTCGATCGCCGCCGCCGACACCGGCAGCAGACCTTTCTGATACGCGAAACCGACCATGAACAGGTTGGCCGCGATCGCATCGCCTAGCAGCGCGCTCGCAAGCCGCGAGGCGTCGACGAACGAGGCCCGCGAGCCCGCCGCGTCGAGCACCCGGCGCTCGAGCGTCGCGGCCGGGAAATCGAGGTCGGCGCGGCGCGTGAAGTCGCCGGTCATGATCGGCTGCGTGTTGACGACGGCGTACCCCTGCTCCGGAGCGAGCGTCGCCAGCGCCTCGTTGCCAGCGGCGACCACCAGATCGCAACCGAGCAGCAGCCGGGCGCCGCCCGGCGCGATCCGGACCGTCTGGATCGCTTCCGGCGCGGCCGCGATCCGCAGGTGGCTCATGACCGCCCCGCCCTTCTGGGCGAGCCCGGTCATGTCGAGCACGGCCGCTCCCTTGCCCTCGAGATGGGCCGCCATGCCAAGCAGCGCGCCGATCGTGACGACCCCGGTGCCGCCGACACCGCCGATCACGATGCCGTAGCTCCGGGCGAGCGCCGGCAGCTCTGGCTCGGGCAGCGGACCGGGACCGGCATCGCCGGCCGGCGTCACCTGGCCCTTGCGCAGGCTTCCGCCCTCGACGGTGACGAAGCTCGGGCAGAAGCCCTTCAGGCAGGAGTAGTCCTTGTTGCAGGCCGACTGGTCGATCTGGCGCTTGCGCCCGAACTCGGTCTCGACCGGCACGATTGCGACGCAGTTCGAGGCGAGTCCGCAGTCGCCGCAGCCCTCGCAGACCAGCTCGTTGATCACGACCCGGGCAGGCGGGTCCGCCATCTGGCCGCGCTTGCGCCGCCTGCGCTTCTCGGCGGCGCAGGTCTGGTCATAGACCAGCACCGTCGTGCCCTCGACCTCGCGCAGCTGGCGCTGAACCGCATCAAGCTCGTCGCGGTGCCGGATCGTCACCCCGGGCGCGAAGCCGGCGTTCAGCGGATATTTGTCGGGATCGTCGGCGACCACGACCACCTGACGGGCGCCCTCGGCCGCGACCTCGCGGGTGATCTGGGGCACGCTCAGCGGACCATCGACGCTCTGGCCGCCGGTCATCGCGACCGCGTCGTTGTAGAGGATCTTGAACGTGATGTTGACGCCGGCCGCGATCGCCGCCCGGATCGCGAGCAGCCCCGAATGGTAGTAGGTGCCATCGCCGATGTTCTGGAACACGTGGCCGCGCTTCGAGAACGGCGCCTCGCCAATCCAGTTGGCGCCCTCGCCGCCCATCTGGGTGAAGCCGACCGTGCTGCGCTCCATCCACTGGGCCATGTAATGGCAACCGATGCCGGCCTTGGCGATGCTGCCGTCCGGCACCCGGGTCGAGGTGTTGTGAGGACAGCCGGCGCAGAAGTAGGGCGTGCGCAGCAGCGGCGCGACCGGGCGCGTCTCGCCCGCCTGCCTCTCCCGCAGCCGCTCGAGTGCTGCCGCGACCCGGTCGTTCTGATCGAGCCGGAGGACACGATCGGCCAGGACCTCGGCGATCTGGTTGCTGGAGAGCGCGCCGTGCGAGGGGAACAGCGGGCGGTCCTGCTCATCCCGCTTGCCGATGATTACGGGCGCATTGGCGCGGCCGTAGAGCAGCTCCTTGAGCTGGCTCTCGATCAGCGAGCGCTTCTCCTCGACCACGACGACCTGCTCCAGCCCGTCCGCGAACGCCAGGAGCGCCTCGCGCTCGAGCGGCCAGACGAGGCCCAGCTTCAGCACCCGGAGGCCCAGGCGCAGGCCCAGCGCCTGGTCGATGCCGAGGTCATCCAGCGCCTGACGGAGGTCGAGATAGGATTTGCCGGTCGAGACGATCCCGAGCCGCGCGGCCTTGGCCTCGAGAATCGGCCGGTCGAAGCGGTTGGTCACGGCGAACGCGCGCACCGCGTCGAGCTTGAAGCGGTGCAGGCGCTCCTCCTGCGCAAGCGGCGTGTCGGGCCAGCGGATGTTGAGCCTGCCGGGCGGCAATTCGAACTCCGGCGCGGCAATCCGGATGCGTTCCGGATCGAGCTCGATCGAGGCCGCGGTGTTGACCGTGTCGTGAATGCATTTCAGCCCGACCCAGCAGCCGCTGTAGCGCGAGAGCGCGAATCCGAGCAGGCCGAACTCGAGGATCTCGGCCACGCCCGCGGGGTTGAGCACCGGGATCTGGGCGTCCACCAGCGCAAACTCGCTCTGATGCGCCGTGGTCGAGCTCTCGCAGGTGTGGTCGTCGCCCATCAGCACCAGCACGCCGCCGAGCTTGGATGTGCCGGCGAGATTGCCGTGCTTGAACACGTCGCCGGTGCGGTCGACGCCCGGGCCCTTGCCGTACCACATGCCAAACACGCCGTCGTACCTGCCCTCGCCGTGCAGCTCGGCCTGCTGCGCGCCCCAGAGGGCGGTCGCGGCCAGATCCTCGTTGACCCCCGGCTGGAACACGACGTGGTGCTGCTCGAGCAGGCGAAGGGCCGCCATCATCTGCTGGTCGAGGCCGCCGAGCGGCGAGCCGCGATAGCCGGTGACGTAGCCCGCGGTGTCGTGGCCGGCCGCCAGATCGCGCTGGCGCTGGAGCATCGGCAGCCGGACCAGCGCCTGGATACCGGTCAGGAAGATCCGGCCCTTGTCCCGGGTGTACTTGTCGTCGAGGGTCACCTCAGCGAGCGTCACGACACCGTCTCCTTGATCCCTGGAGGGCCTCTCTTGCGGGCTGCACGCGGCCCGCTAGGCTAGCAAGTGGCGGACCGGCGAGTCGAGCGGCGGGCCGCGGGGCGGGACGAGCCGACCATGACCGACGTCGCGGAGTTGATCGAATGCCAGCGGGATGGCTTCACCCTTCAGGCCTGGCTTTACCACGCGCCCGCGGTATTCGAGGCCGAGCTCGCGCAGATCTTCCGGCAGCACTGGCTGTTCGTCGGGCACAGCTGCGAGCTCCCGAACCGAGGCGATTTCCTCACCTGGAGGATCGGCGGCGAGGCGCTGATCGTGGTCCGCGCCGATGACGGCGGCATCCGGGCGCTGCACAACGTCTGCCGGCATCGCGGCTCGCTGATCTGCGAGCGCGAACAGGGCAACGCGCAACGGTTCGTCTGCCCCTACCACGCATGGACCTACGGCCTCGACGGCCGGCTTCTGAATGCGCCCGGCGCGAGCGGGCTCGATCGGTCACGGCTCGGCCTCAAGTCCGCGCACGCCGAGGAGGTCTGCGGCCTGATCTTCATCAACCTTGCCGACCGCGCCGAACCGATCGAGGTGCTGCGCGCCCAGTTCGAGCCGATCCTCGGGCCGCACCGCCTTGAGCGCGCCAAGGTCGCCAAGGTCGTCGACTACGACCTGCCCGTGAACTGGAAGACGGTGACCGAGAACAATCGCGAATGCCTGCACTGCCCGGCCAACCATCGGCTCTACGTTTCGGTCACCTACGACGTCGACAGCCACGACCCCGGCAAGCAGGCCGAGATCGAGGCGCGGCTTGGCGAATGCCGCACGCGGTGGGCGCAGATGGGGCTCGACGTCAGCCGCGTCAACACCTCCTCGGATGCAACCGCATCCTGGTTTCGCGCCAACCGCAC
>DATAOG010000032.1:0-2575 GCA_036265855.1 Geminicoccaceae bacterium
CGCCATTGGGCCCGAGCAGGCCGAAGACCGAGCCGCGCGGCACCTCGAGATCGATGCCTTTGAGAGCCTCCATGGGTCGCATGCGCCGGCCGCCGGCATAGATCTTTCGCAGCCCCTTGATCTCGATCGCGAGCGGCGGCCCGCCGTGGCCGCTGGCGATCTGATCCGGGCGGCCGCGCTCCAGCGCGCCTGCGCGAGTGCCGAGGTTGTGGCCGTCCTGATCCATCGCGCGTCCTAGGCGATCCCTCTGTCAGCGCTCGAGCGGCGCAAGGGGCGCGTTCATCGTGCCTTCTGCCCGGATCTGCTGCAGTCGGAGCGAAGTCGGCGGCCCTGCTGGCCTCTTCTCGCGGGTTAACCGTTTCTTAATCGCCATGACACAACCTTACGTTTCAACGGAAGCTTGCGATACACCAAACATTGTGAGTTGCGCGATGTCCCACATCCAGCTCGCCCCGATCCGCAGTGCGGCGCGCCGGCCTGCCGGATCACCGCCGCAGCCGGACGGCGGCGATCGCCGGACCCTGCTCGCGGGGCTGCTTCTCGCGATCGGCGGCATCTGGATCACCGTTCCTCTGCTGGATCTCATCACCGGCGCCCCGCCGCCGCTGGCGAATCTCGGCACGGCGGGCAGCGCCCTCCTGGTCGCGATCGGAGTCGGGCAGGCGCTCTGGGGGCTGGATCTGCTGCTCCGGTGCAAGACCCTCACGATCGAGCAGAATACGCTGCAGGTCTCGGTTCGCGGTCTCCTCGGCGTTCGCCGCTGGAGCGAGCCGCTCGCCAACTATCGCGGCCTGCGCCACTCCCGCGAGCGTGTCCGTCACCGGTACGGCTGGCGGATTGTGCATCGGCTGCAGCTCGCGCATCCGGACCCGGCGAAGGAGATCGAACTGGTCCGGACCGAGCGCGAGCGCAAGATCGTGGCCGCCCGACGGCAATGGTCCGAGTGGCTCGACCTGCCGGTCTGGTCCGGGGATGAAGCCGCCCCGAGGCGGGGCGCCGACGCGCCCGAGCGCCGGGCGGCCGAGCCCGACGGGATCGCAACCTTCTGAGCCACACCCCCGCCACCCGGTCGCGCACAGCCGGCAAGCGATCTCGGCCGGCGCCTCCGACCACGTCCGGGCGCGCGGCCTGCGCCGCCCGTGCCTCGGGCGGTTCGGACCCGCGGTTGGTTTGGAGTTCGACCGGAGCGTCGCGGTTGGACGGTCAGCTTCCGCGACTCGATCGAGGGCGGCCGCATTCGGTGATCTCGTGGATCCGATCGGCGCTGCCGGGTTTCCGGCCGTCGGAGCCGCCGCGATCAGACATCCTCCCAACGACCGCTCCTGCCGGAGCGGTAGACGGCATCGAGCACGCGCATGTTCAAGACCGCGTCCTCGAGCGGGAACTCGAGCGGCGTCCCGGCCCGGATCGCCTGCGCGAACGCTTCGCCCTGTAGCGTGTATTGGTTTGAGATCTCGAGGCTCTCCATCTGCGCCGAACCGTCGCCCGGCTGGCTGCCGTCGTCGATGAAGATCCGGCAGGGCCGGTCCGCGGGCGCATTGAACGGGATCTCGACCTCGATCCGCCCCTTGGTGCCGAAGATCTGGATGCGCTGGTAGCGCACGAGCTGCGTCGAGCAGACGAACAGCGCCTGGCCCGTCGGAAACTCCATCAGCACCGAGGCCAGCCGGTCGGTCTCGAAGTTGGGGTCGTGCTCGATCTGGCTGACGACTCGCCTGGGCTCGGCCTCGAACAGGAAACGCGAGATGACGATCGGATAACAGCCGATGTCATAGAGCCCACCGCCGCCGATCCCGGCTTGATTGCGGACGTTCCTGGGATCGACGTTCATGTAGCTGTAGCTGCCCTGGACGACCCGCAGCTCGCCGATCCGGCCGCTCCGCACCAGCTCCCGCGCGCGCCGCCACTGCGGATGGTGGCGGACCATGAACGCCTCCTGGATGAGCACGCCGGCGTGGTCGCGGGCCTCGATCAGCCTACCGGCCTCCTCGGCGGTCAGCGCGACGGGCTTCTCGCAGAGCACGTGCTTGCCCGCGGCTGCGGCCTGGATCGAGATCGGCACGTGCAGATGGTTGGGCAACGGATTGTAGACCGCCTCGACCTCCGGGTCCTCGAGCAGGAGCGCGTAGGCGCCGTAAGCCTTCGGGATGCCGAGCGCCCGGGCCGCGGCCTCGGCGCTTGACCGCTGTCGCGAGGCGATCGCGACAATCCGGCAGAGCTCGCTTTGCTGCATCGCCGGGATCACCTTCTCGATCCCGATCCTGGCGGTGCTGATGACCCCGAAGCGCACCGGTTCCACGACGCCTGCCTCCCGTCCCGATGGTCGTTCCACGCCTGCTGCCGGGTTATAGCGCGTCCGGTGCGCCACGCCACGCGCGGATCGGACCGGGAGCTGGCGCTCGGGAGGGCGCGCGGCCGCGAACTCTGCGCGGCCGCCGAGTTGAATCCGGGAAAATTTTGACGAAATATTAGGTCGCTTCAAGCCCGGCCCCTGCCCATTGGTTTGGCGCCTCTGATCGAGGCTGGGTGAATCGCCTCTTCGAAAGGTCCCCGATGCCATCACGTGATCCTGGAG
>DATAOG010000033.1:0-3969 GCA_036265855.1 Geminicoccaceae bacterium
CGACCTGATCCTGACCCAGAGCCTGACCTCGACCGACAACGGCGGCGAGACCCGCCGGGTCAGCGAGACCGTGCTCAAGAACATCCGGATCATCGCGATGGGCGCCGAGGTCAGCGATGCCGAGCCGGGCAAGGCCAACGAGAAGGCCAAGACCGCGACCTTCGAAGTCACGCCCCAGCAGGCCGAATCGGTGGCGCTGCTGACCGAGCTCGGCAAGCTGTCGCTGAGCCTGCGCAGCCTCGCGACCGATCAGGAGGCGGACAACCCGATCCCGACCCGCGCCGACAGCCTGACCTGGGACAAGGACGTGTCGCACGTCCTCAAGACCGGCCGGCTATCGTCGCGACTGCTCGTGCTGCGTGGCAGCAACACTCAAGACGTCCAGGTCCAGCAGGGATCAAAAGAATGAGTTTCGCGAATGACTGCCGCGGGCGCTGGGCGACCCTTTCCAGCGCCGCACCGCTCCTCGGCCTGGGTCTGGGCGCGGTGCTGGCCATGGGCCTGCTCGCGACCCCGGCCGCGGCTCAGAGCGTGAGCCCGGCCCCGGCTCAGAGCGCCGGTCCGGACATCGCCGAGACGATCGCGACCGAGGGCACGATCACGATCGAGCTGCACAAGGGCCGCGTGATCCGCCTGCCACGGCCGGCCGCCACCGTGTTCGTCGCCGATCCCGAGACCGCGGACGTGCAGGCGCAGTCGCCGAGCATCGTCTACCTGTTCGGCAAGAAGGCCGGCGAGACCAGCCTCTATGCGGTCGACGAGAACGACCAGCTGCTGCTGCGCACCCATGTCGTCGTGCAGCACAACCTGTCGGGGCTGCGCGAGGCGATCCATCAGCTGCTGCCGACGACCAAGGTCGACGTCGCCACGGTCGACGGCAGCATCGTCCTCAACGGAGAGGTCGACAGTCCGCTGCAGGCGCAGGAGCTGCGCGAGCTGGCCGAGCGCTATCTCGGCGACAAGGAGACCCTGCTCAACCGGGTGCGCATCGACGCGCCCACCCAGGTGCACCTGCGGGTCCGGGTCGCCGAGGTCTCCCGCGACGTGCTGAAGCAGTTCGGGATCAACTGGCAGGCATTGTTCGAGAGTGGCGACTTCGCGTTCGGCTTCGTCAGCGGCCGCGCGGTCACCAACGCCGCCGGCACCTTCCTGCGCGAGCCGGGCGGCGCCTACAGCGCCTTCGGCAGCTACACGAGCGGCAACGATTCGGTCAACGTCGCGATCGACGCGCTGGCCGAAGAGGGCTTGGTCAACGTCCTGGCCGAACCCAACCTGACCGCACTGTCCGGCGAGACCGCGAGCTTTCTCGCCGGCGGCGAGTTCCCGATCCCGGTCGACAACGGCAACAACGGCGTGACCATCCAGTTCAAGGAGTTCGGCATCAGCCTGGCGTTCACGCCGACGGTGCTGACCGCGGACCGGATCAGCCTCAAGGTCCGCCCCGAGGTCAGCGACCTCTCCGAGAAGGGCTCGATCACGATCAACGGGCTAATCATCCCGGGCCTGTCCACCCGGCGCGCCGAGACCACGGTCGAGCTCGGCAGCGGCCAGTCGTTCGCGATCGGCGGCCTGATGTCGACCGACATCCAGAACCGGCTGAGCAAGTATCCGGGCCTCGGCGATCTGCCGGTGCTGGGCGCGCTGTTCCGCTCGACGCGCTTCCAGAGCAACGAGACCGAGCTCGTAATCCTGGTCACGCCCTATCTGGTGCGCCCGGTCGACGACGCGAGCGCGATGGCGGCGCCGACCGACGGCTTCCGCGCGCCGACCGACATCGAGCGCATCCTCGAAGGCCGTCTGCACACCGCCCGCCTGCAGCCCGGGCGAGGTGGTCCGGTCGGCCCCGAGGGGCAGCGCCTGTCCGGTCCGATCGGCTTCGTTCTGGAATAGGAGAACGGTGATGACCGCTGCCCTGCAGCAGCATGTGCGGAGCGCGCCCCTGCGGCGGTCGTGCCCGTGGCTCTGGGCCTCGATCCTCGGCGTCGGGCTCGCCGCCTGCGCGCCCGCCGAGGTCGGCCCGAACCCCAACCTCGGCTGGATCGAGGCGGGCTCGCCCAAGAAGCTCGAGGTCGATCGCGCCGACTACCGCCACGCGGTCTACTTCGAGACCGACAAGGCCGACCTGCCGGCGGTCGAGCAGGATGGGCTCCTGACCTTCCTTTCCAGCGTCGCGCCGACCACCCGCGACACGATCCGGCTCGAGGGCCACGCGGACGAGCGCGCGACCGACCTCTACAACCTCGAGCTCGCGGCACGCCGCACCAACGCCGTGGCCGCGTTCCTGCGCCGGCACGGCTACGAGAACGTGACCGTGACCACGAGCTCCTACGGCGAGAGCATCCCGGCGACGGCCGGCACCGGTCCCGACGCCTGGCGTCAGAACCGGCGGGTCGAGCTCGTGCTCGAGCGCTACCTGGTGACGCTGCCGGGCTGCCCCGACTGGAGCCGCGAGAGCGGCACCGACTTCGCCAATCTGCCGCACAGCAACTTCGGCTGCGCCACGCAGAGCAATCTCGGCCTGATGGTCGCCGAGCCGCGCGACCTGGTCCGCGGCCGCAATCTCGCCCCCGCCGATGGCGCGCAGCAGGCCGACGGCATCGTGCGCTACCGCACCGGCAAGGTGATCGAGCTGCGCAAAGAGAAGGTCGAAAACTGATGACGACCGCGATCGCACCGACCGAGCAGACCAGCGCCGAGCAGCGCGAGCAGTTTCTCGCGTTCGTGGCCGATTCCGAGACCTTCGCCGTGGTCGACCAGGTGGTCGGCGAGATGATGCTGCCGCACGCCTCGATCCGGCAGGGCACGGTCAAGAATGCCGTCAAGCATCTGGGCGAGCAGCGCTCGCCCAAGCTTCTCCTGATCGACGTCAGCGACTCCGACCTGCCGCTGTCGGACATCAACGCGCTGGCCGACGTCTGCGAGCCGGGAGTGTCCGTGATCGCGGTCGGCAGCCGCAACGACTGCGGCCTGTTCCGGGATCTGCTGCAGCACGGCGTCGCCGATTATCTGGTCAAGCCGATCACGCCGGCGCTGCTGCACAAGGCGATTCTCGCCGCCGGCGACCAGAGCGGCGTCGTCAAGGGCAACCAGAAGCTCGGCAAGCTGGTCGCGGTCACCGGCACCCGGGGCGGCGTCGGCGCGACCACGGTCGCGACCAGCGTCGGCTGGCTGATCGCCCACGACCGGCGGCGCCGGGTCGCGCTGGTCGACCTCGATCTCCAGTTCGGGACGGTCGCGCTGTCGCTCGACCTCGAGCCGAGCCACGGGCTGCGCGAGGCGCTCGAGAACCCGAACCGGATCGACGGCCTGTTCATGGATCGGGTCCTGATCCAGCACTCCGAGCGCCTGTTCGTGCTGAGCGCCGAGGAGAGCCCGGATGAGACGCTGCTGCTCGACTACGGCGCGGTCGAGCTGCTGACGACCGAGCTGCGCAACAAGTTCCACTACGTCGTGGTCGACGTGCCGCGGACCCCGAACGCCTGCACGCAGCAGGTCCTGCAGAGCGCGACCGACCTGATCCTGGTCACCGACCTGTCGCTCGCCGGCATGCGCGACACGATGCGGATCACGGGCATGCTGCCGACCACCAACGCGTCGTGCAACGTGACGCTCGTGGTCAATCGCGCCGGCGAGCACAAGCAGGGCGAGATGCCGCGCGCCGAGTTCGAGAAGGGCGTCGCCCGCAAGCTCGACCTGTTGCTGCCGTTCGATGCCAAGACGGTCGCCGCGGCGACCAATTTCGGGCAGCCGGTCGCGTCCGGCAAGGGGCCGGTCTCGGCCGGCCTGCGCCAGCTCACCGAGCGCCTGTGCGGCGTTCCGGCGGGCAGCGCGGGCCCGTCCGGGGTCTGGCAGAAGCTTTTGAAGAAGACCTAGGCCCCGCCCATGTTCGGTCGTCGCCCTCAGACTGAGGCCCCAACCACCCCGCCCCGTCCGGGCGCGCCGGCAACGGCCGCGCGGCCGGCCGCGCCC
>DATAOG010000034.1:0-1841 GCA_036265855.1 Geminicoccaceae bacterium
GAGCGACAGCTTGAAGGCGGTGGTGCGCAGGAGCTTTCCCAGCGCCGTCATCCGCGGATGCCCTCCCGCCGGAGAACCGGGGTGGGTCGGGCCACCGGGAACGACATGCTCACTTGCCATCGCGGATCACGTATCCGGCTCCGCGCACCGTGTGAAGCAGCGGCCGCGCGAAACCCTTGTCGATTTTCGACCGCAAGCGCGACATGTGCACGTCGATCACGTTGGTCTGTGGGTCGAAATGGTAATCCCACACATTCTCCAAAAGCATCGTCCGGGTCACCACTTGGCCGGCATGCTTCATCAAATACTCGAGCAATCGGAACTCGCGCGGCTGCAGATCGATGACCTTGCCGGCCCGGGTGACCTTGCGGGTCAAAAGATCGAGCTCGAGATCAGCGACCCGGAGCCTGGTCGCGACCGGCGCCCCGGTCTGCCGCCGCGCCAGGTTCTCGACGCGCGCCAGCAGCTCGGAGAAGGCGTAGGGCTTGACCAGGTAGTCGTCGCCCCCGGCGCGCAGGCCCTTGACCCGATCGTCGACCTCGCCGAGCGCGGACAGGAACAGCACCGGCGTGCTGTGGCCGGTCGCCCGCAGATGCCGGACCAGGCTCAGCCCGTCGAGCCCCGGCAGCATGCGATCGATGATCAGCACGTCCCATTCCCCGGTCGCCGCCTGCAGCAGCCCGTCGCGCCCGTTCGGGACGAGCTCGGCGCTGTGGCCGCTCTCGCGCAGCCCCTTGCACAGGTACTCGCCGGCCTCGGCGTCGTCCTCGATGATCAGGATCCGCATGGCGCTCATATAATCAGCCCCTCACGCGGAGACACGGGGGTGCACTCGTGCCGCCGGCGACCGGCGCGTCGGCGAGCGCCGCCTCGAGCGCCGGCAGCACCGTGGCCCAGCCGATCTTCCGCGCTTGGTCGTGGAGTCGGCCGAGCTCGGCTGCTGTGGCCGAATCCCGTTGGCCGCGCCCCCAGGCCGCGAGCGCGCGCCCGCGCGCAATGATGAAGACGACCCAGGGCAGCGGCTCGGAGCGGGTGTAGTCCTCGCCCGCCGCGGCGTAGCGCTCGGCCGCATCCCAGTCGCCGGTGTCCAGGGCCGCCTCGATCGCCGCTCGATAGAACAGCAGGTAGTTGTGGCTCACCAGACCACCCGCGTTCAGCAGCGTCTCGCCCTCGGCCAGCGCCGCCTGACGTTCCTCGGCGTCGTCGGTATAGAGCGCGAGCCAGCCGAGCAACACCGCGCCCCAATAGGCCATGCCGATCTCGCGACTGATCGCCAGGGCCTCTCTGATCAGCCCGGCGGCCGCCGGGCTGCGTCCGGCGGCGGCCTCGACCGCGCCCAGCAAGGCCAGCCCTTCGGCCTCGAAGCGGCGGGCGCCGAGCTGGCGCGCCAGCGCGATCGAACGCTCGGCGTCGGGCCGCGCCGCCGCGAGCTCGCCGAGTTCGGCCCGGCAGAAGAGGACGGAATGCAGGGCCACCACCTCGGCGCGCTGGTGACCCACCCGCCTGGCCGCCTCGACTGCGTCCAACGCCTCCTGCAGCGCGTCGTAAAATTCGGTGGCATTGAATCGGGCGAAGGCGGCCATCGGGCGGCTCGCGACCTCGATGCGCCCGAAGCCGTGCCGGCGACAGAGCTCCAGGCAGCTGCGAAAGGCCCGGCCTGAGGAGAGCATCCGGCCACGCATGTATTCGGCATCGCCCAGACCGCCCTGCGCCTGGGCTTCGAGCTCAGGTGAGCCGCAGCGACGCGCGAGCTCGAGGCTCTTTTGATGCTCGGCCAGACACTCCTCGATCCGGCCGCGGGGAAAGTAGAGATTGCCGCGCAGGAAGTGGATCCGCGCCAG
>DATAOG010000035.1:0-10245 GCA_036265855.1 Geminicoccaceae bacterium
CGTGCGCGGTGCGCGAGCGCGCGTCCTCTACGAACTGCTCGGTGACCCGGCGAAGCTCCTCGACCTCCGCCCCGCTCAGCACGTCGCGAACGACCAGATAGCCCTGCTCGCGGTAGAACGCCACGTCCGCGTCCTCGATCATCGTCCGCCTCCCGTCGCTCAATCACGAGGCCAGCTGCGCCCCGATGCTCGAAAATCCGGGCGCCGAGGTCAAGAGAGGCTGCCTTACGCGCGCTCTCATTCGGCAGCGCTCCGGCGGACGATCGCATCCCTGCGCGTTCGCACATCCGGCAAGAGCTTCGTGCCGAGCCCCGGGCCCGCGATCGGATAGACATAGCCCTGCTCGATCCGCGGCAGCTCGGTCACGAGCTCCTTGTACCAGCCGGTGTAGAACGCGCGCACGCTCTCCTGAATCAGCGCGTTGGTCGCATTCAGCGACAGGTGCACCGAGGCGGTATAGACGACCGGGCCGGTGCAGTCGTGCGGCGCGACCGGCAGGTGGTAAGTCTCCGCCATGGCCGCGATCTTGCGCGCCTCCGACAGGCCGCCGACCCAGCTGAGATCGAGCATCGCGATCCCGACCGCGTTGCGCTCGAACAGCTCCCGGAAGGCGGCTCGGGTCGCGAGCGTCTCGCTGGCGCAGATCGGGACATGAGTCGAGGCCGCGAGCTCGGCCAGATCGTCGGCCGAGGTCATCTTGATCGGGTCCTCGAACCAGAACGGCTCGAACTCCTCGAGCGCTTTGAAAATCCGCTTGGCGGCCGGCAGGTTCCAGAGCGTGTGCAGCTCGACCATGATGTCGATCCGATCGCCGACCGCTCTTCTGATTTTCCGAAACGGCGCGAGCGCCTGGTCGAGCTCGCTCGGGCTGATGTAGGTGCCGCCGGACGCCTCGGCCGCGAAGTCGAAGGGCCAGATCTTCATGCCCGTGATGCCCTGCTCGAGCAGGCTCTCTGCGAGCTCGTCGGCGCGGTTGAGGAACGCATCCAGGTCCTCGTAGGGCCCTTCGGCGCGCGCTCCCGGCAGGCCCCAGTTCTGGGTCAGCTGGCCGACGTTGCCGCGCACGTAGCGATAGCCCGCACAGGTGTTGTAGATCCGGATCCTCGGCCGCGACAGGCCGCCCAAGAGCTGATGGATCGGCTGTCCGGTCGCCTGGCCGAAGAGGTCCCAGAGCGCGATGTCGATTGCCGAGAGGCCGCGCATCTCGGCGCCGCTGCCCGAGAACCCGATATAGGTGTCGAGCAGCGTGCGCGAATGCCGGTCGATCGCAAGCGGGTCTTGGCCCAGCAGGCGGGGAGCCGCGCTCTCGTGGATGTAGGCGGCGGTGGCGCTCGCGCCGAAGAACGCCTCGCCGAGCCCGATCAGCCCTTCGTCGGTTCGCACCTGCACCCAGACCAGGTTCGGAAACTCGCCGAGCTGGATCGTCTCGATCGCCGTGATCTTCATGACCTGCCCCCGAAGCGTCGCGCCCGGCTGCAGGATAGCCGCGGCCGCAAGGCTTAGTCGAGCAGCGGCAGGCGGACCAGCGGCGCGGCGAGCGTCAGGTTAGGCAGGCCCATCGCCTCCCTGGCCGCGATCAGGCGCCCCTCGCAGCCCAGGAGCTCGTCGGCGAGCGCGACCATGCGCGCGTTCGGCCAGGCGTGCGGCGCGGTCCTGCGCATCAACGTCGCCGCTTCCGCCTCCCGCCCGCCGGCCTTGACCACGAGACCGATCAGCGCGGCCGCCATCGACCGGCTGATGCCGGCGAAGCAGTGGATCAGCAGCGGACCCTCCGTGTGCGACCAGGCGCGCAGGAATTCGATCACCTGACGGACGTGCCTGGCCTCCGGCACGACGTGGCCGTAGAGCTCCTCGCAGATGTCGTGGATCTCGATCCGCAGATGACGATCGATCAGGATGGTCTCGGGCGTCGCGGGCAGCTCGCCCGGAGCGACCAGCGAGACCAGGTGGCTAGGCGCCAGCGCCACCACATGGCCCGGCATCTCTTGCAGATTGCAGACGTAGATCGATGACATGGCTCTGGCGACCGGCTCCGCGGGCGAGGGCTGGAAGAACAACTCATCATAATGATTACAGATTGGCGAGAACCAAGACCGCCTGAGAGATTCAGCACTCACGTTGATGGGTTCCGAGCGGGAGGTCTGTCTGCTGCTGGGGCTACGAGCCCAGGAACCGAACGCTCCGGTCGAGCGGAGCGCATAGACCACCGATTTGTCACAATTTTTGAGTAAATGATCAACGGCTTGAATTAAACTGTAAGATGCCTATCATGCTGCCCCATCTGGAGAGCACAAGGGTTTTGTGGACAAAGCACTCAAGCGCACGAAGGGAGGCAGCCATGGCCCCCGTCGACGTCGAGGGAATGTCCGTCGTGTTGGTCGCTGGCCGAACCCTCCGGGAACAATGCCTCGCACGCGTTCTCGAATTTCGCGGGATTGTCGTCAAAACCGTAGGATGTGAAGATATCGGCGGAAGCCTGCGTCGCCAGAACGGCTTCGCCGATCTTGTCATAGTTGATAGCGGAGAACAGAGCTGCGACGATCCTGAGTTGCGGACCAGCTTTGCTCATCTGCGGGGCGTGCTTCCCAGCGTGCCGATTGTGGTGCTCTCAGATAGGGAAGACTGGTCTGCCGCCGTAGAAGCTCTAAAACTCGGTGCTCGGGCGTATTTCCCCTCCAGCCTAAGCCCGGACATTTTCATCGAGACCCTGCGCTTTGTTCAGAAGGGCGGCACGTTTATACCGCTCGAGGCGCTCGTCAGCACCCCTGCGCACCGCAGCCCACCTCAGGGGGCCGAAAGCACGCGAACACGGAAGGCCGGCCTGACGCCGACCGAGCGGCGCGTGCTTGAATTGCTCAAGACAGGGCAGCCAAACAAGGTGATCGCGCGGGAATTGGACATCCAGGAAGCCACTGTAAAGGTGCACGTCCGTCGCATCATGAAGAAGCTGAACGCGGTGAACCGCACCCAGGCGGCTTGGGCCGCACAGCAGACTGGCCTCTTTGAGGCTCCGGGACTTCGAGAAGATCCCAAGCAGGATACGGCCAATCGGGTGACTATGGTGGATCTCCAGCGCGCCCTGCGAGAGCGTGACGCGTTGAACCGCAAACTCCTGCGGCGCGTTGAGCGACTCGAGCGCCAGCTTGCCACTGCCACCCGCCAGACGCCGCCGGCGGCCCGAACCGTTCCGGCGGCCGAAGCCCCCCCGACCGCCCCTCCTCCCGGCCCGCCAGCCCCGAACGAGCCCCAAGGCCCGAAAACGGCCCGGACTCAGACGAAGCTGCCCGCGCCTGGTGAGGTCGAGGTTGATCAGGCGGTTGCGCTGGAAGCGACCCTGGTTCAGAGGGGCGCTCTTCTGTTGCCTTCTGGACAGGCCGAGGTCACGCCGAGTTTCACCTCTACGCGATCGGCCGCCGCCTGCGGCGCCGTCCAGCCGGCCCGCATTACGGCTTCGGTCGCTTCGTCGCTAAAGACAAACACCGCCGTAGCAGTGTCGACCGGGTGGCCCGGCCCCGCGCTCGCCTCGGTTGCTATGTGAGCGGGCATGCCAAGAGCCCGGTCGTAGCGTTCGCGCGCGGCAGCCGAACCCTGGCCGTCCGGGGCCGCGCTGACCGTGGTAGTGACCGACCCGCTCCGGCTGCCGGAATCGTTGCCGCGGGCGGCGCTCGCTGCGTTCGTTTGCGAACCGCCTGCGGCCGCGGCGCCACCACCCCGGCCGCCAGCAGAGCTGTCTGCGCCGCCCGCACCCGAGCCGCGGGCATAAGCCTTCGAAACAGCCGGCCAAGGGCCCTGCTGCGAGTAAGGCCCACAGGAGCCGCGAGCACCCCGCGGCCAGCCCTGCAGGGATGACGGAGCGCCACAGCGATGCGCAAATTAGGATTGTCGCCCTCCCGGTCGGCGCAATCTGTGTACGCGCTCCGGTGGCGCCGCCACCGGAGCGCAAAAAGCCGAGCCCTTCCCGGGTCTAGTAGGAGGTATCCGCATAAGCGCTGAGCGAAGCGAACGCAGACGGATCGTAGGGTATGATGGAAGCGTTGATGTAAGCGGTCGAGTAGACGCCGGGAACATTGGCCAGGTAGTAGTTACCATAGACGGTAACGTTCCCAGACGCGTAGGCGGAAACGGAGGCCGCACCCGCGGTCACGCCGTCCAGCTGTTGGTTGGTCAACACGATCGGCTGGTCGGCGCTGGTCGTCTTGGCTTGTTCGGCACTGGCGACGCCGCACAGCGCAAGAGTAGCCGCGCCGGCGGCAAGAGTAATGAGAAACTTCTTCATGATGTTCCCCTCTCGTGAACATGCCCCGGGCGATGCGGAGCTTGAGAGTTCCGGCCCGGTTCCGGAGCGCCATACTCCCCGGAACTCGCATTGTCCCGACCGGCTCACGAGGGGCAAGGAAGCATCGGACGTACAAAGGTACGTACCTCGAAAGCCTTACGCCTTTTGTGACGACCCGGCCAGCAAGTCGAGCGCGCCCCGCGGCAAGCGTCAGCTTTCGAGATCCTTGAACTGCCGCTGAAGCTTGAACTCGCTCGAGGTGACCCTGGCCTCGGCCGCCCGCAGCCGGCGCTCGAGCTCCTGGAACTTGCGGGCGAGATCATGCGCCGTGCGCCCCGGCTCGAGCCGGACCGAGCGCCAGAACGCCTCCTCCTCGGGGCTGTCGTACAGCTCGGCCGGCCGGCGCGGCAGGGCGAAGGCGGCGATGATGTAGGCGACCACGGTCGGAAACGTGAAGAACACCGCGCTCGCCACCGTCAAGGCGCGCACCAGGGAAGGGTTGAGGCCGAAATAGTCGGCGATCCCCGCGCAGACGCCGGCCAGCCACGCCCGCCGGCCGTCGCGATACAGGCGGCCCCAGCTCGGCCGCTGCCGGTCGCGTGAGCACCACGTCATCCCTGCTTCTCCCCCGCGGGCTGGTCGGCATCGAGTATCCGCTCGATGTTGCCCATGCGCTCTTCCATCCGCTCGGCGGTCCGCCAGAGCTCCGCGAACTGCTTCTCGTCCTCGGCCGTCAGCGACTTGGCCATCCGCCAGCGCGTGGTGTAGTGGGCGATGATCCAGATCGGCGCGACCACGACGACGAACAGGATCAGCGGCACTTCCAGCATGGCCACCGCCGTCAGGTCCGCTCCGGCCGGCCCGCGCCCTTGCCGAGCCGGGCCTTCAGAGCGGCCAGCTCCTCGTCGACCGCGCCGTCGGTGACCAGCTCGTCGATCTCGTCGGCGAGCGTCCTGGCGCGGCCGAGATCGAACGCCTCGACCTCGCCCTCGACCCGGTCGACCCGTCGCTCCATCTGCTCGAAGCGGACGAAGGCATCGTCGATCCGGCGGTCGTGCACCTGGCGGCGCACCTTGAGCCTGGAGGCGGCGGTCGTGTGCCGCGCGACGATCACCTTCTGCTTGGCCCTGGCCTCGCCGAGCTTCGCCTCCAGCTTGGCGATGTCCTCCTCGTACTTGGCCAGCGCCTCGTCGAGATGGACCAGCTCCTCGTCCAGCGCGTTGAGATCCTCGGCCAGCCTGGTCTTCTCGACCAGCGCCGCCCGCGCCAGGTCCTCACGGTCCTTGGTCACCGCCAGCTCGGCCTTGCGCTGCCATTCCTTCTGCGCTTCGCCGAGACGCTGGCGCCGGCGCTCGATGCCCTTGCGGTCGGCGATCATGCGCGCGGCGTTGCTGCGCACCTCGACCAGCGTGTCCTCCATCTCGTGGACCATCTGCCGGATCATCTTCTCGGGATCCTCGGCGCGGTCCAGGACGGCCGTGATGTTGGCGTTGATGATGTCGCTCAGACGGGAGAAGATTCCCATGTCGTCCTCCTCGGAACTCGGAAAAGGCGGCTCAGCCGACGATCAGGCCGATCACCAGGCCGGCGAGAAACATCAGCCAGTGATCGACGCTGCGGCTGCGCAGATAGCCCAGCGCCTGCTCGCCGAGCCGCTCGAACCCGTTGCGCTGATCCGGTCCGCCATAGCCGCGCATGCTCTCGTGCATCTGCCTGCGTCCATCTCTGATGTGGCCTCGCCCGTCCTCATGCAGCACCCATGCCAAATCGAGGTCGATGCTCCAAAAGATTGGCAGGCCAGCTGATTTTCTGCGCCGGGCCAGAGTGCCCCGGCAATCGACATGGTCGATTTTGCTAAACAATGGCAATTCAGACCGACCATCGCCATATCCGGGCGATGGTCATCGACCGCTCCGAGCTGCCGCCGCTGATCGGGCAGGCGCCCCAGTTCCTGGACCTGATGGAGCAGGTCTCGCGCGTCGCGACGCTCGACCGCCCGGTGCTGGTGATCGGCGAGCGCGGCACCGGCAAGGAGCTGATCGCCGCCCGACTGCACTATCTGTCGCCGCGCTGGGACCGGCCGCTGATCAAGCTGAACGCCGCCGCGATCCCGGAGAGCCTGCTCGAGAGTGAGCTGTTCGGTCACGAGGCGGGCGCCTTCACCGGCGCCGTGCGCCGCCGCGCCGGCCGCTTCGAGCTGGCGCACGGCGGCAGCCTGTTCCTGGACGAGATCGCGAGCACCAGCCTCGCGGTCCAGGAGCGTCTGCTGCGCGTGGTCGAGTACGGCAGCTTCGACCGGGTCGGCGGCAGCGCGCCGGTCCAGGTCGACGTCCGCCTGATCGGCGCGACCAACGTCGATCTGCCCGCGGCGGCGGCCGCCGGCCGCTTCCGCCTCGACCTTCTGGACCGGCTCGCCTTCGACGTGCTGACCGTGCCGCCCCTGCGCGCGCGGCCGGGCGACGTACCGCTGCTCGCCGAGGCGTTCGGCCGCGCCATGGCGCTCGAGCTCGGCTGGGAGCGCTTTCCGGGCTTCACGCGCGGCGCCCTCGACGCGCTCGAGGCGCACCCCTGGCCAGGCAACGTGCGCGAGCTCCGCAACGTGATCGAGCGCGCGGTCTACCGCGCCGCCGCACCCGGCCGGCCGATCGCGAACCTGCAGTTCGATCCGTTCGCATCGCCGTTCCGCCCGGCGGAACCGCTGGCACCCTCGCCCGAGCCGGCGAGCGCGCCGGCCGCAAACCGGCCGCTCGATTTCCGGGCCTCGGTCGCGCATTTCGAGCGCCAGCTGCTGACCGGCGCGCTCGTGGCCTGCCGGCATAACCAGCGGGCGGCCGCAAGCCATCTCGGCCTCAGCTACGACCAGCTCCGGCACCAGCTGCGCAAGCACGGGCTGCTCCCCGGCCGCTGAATGCGGGTGCCTGCACTCCCTCCGAGGACGTACGCCGGTCCATCCCCGACCGCGAAGTTCCTTCCCTCCCCGGCCAGCTATCCTACTATGATGGGGCGGGCGCCCTGGCCGCCGCTCGCCGCCGGGGAGACGTGGGCCGCGCGCCCTCGGGTTGCGACCTTGTGTCGGATTGAGGAACTGACGATCACACGACCATGACCGACCCCTATCGCGTCCTGAACGTGCCGCGGACCGCGGACCAGGCAACGATCAAGCAGGCCTACCGCAAGCTCGCCAAGAGCCTGCATCCCGACCGCAATCCCGGCAATGCGCCGGCCGAGCAGCGGTTCAAGGAAGTGACCCAGGCCTACGATCTGTTGTCCGATCCGGCCAAGCGGGCCCGCTTCGATCGCGGTGAGATCGACGCCGAGGGTCGGCCGCGGCGCGACTTCGCGTTCGGCTTCGGCGGCTCGGGCAACGCGCGCGAGGAGGCGCGGGGTGCCGCCGAAAGCCTGTTCGAAAAGATGTTCGGCGGTGGCTTCGGGAGCCCGTTCGTGCGCGGTTTCGCCGGCGGCCAGGCGGGCGGGGGTCGCTTTCGCAGCACCGGGACCAGCGGCGCGGATCTCGGGCAGCGGCCGCGCAGCGGCCATGCGCGGTCCGCCGGCACCGGCCAGAAGCTGCGCGGCGCCGACCGCCGCTATCGTCTCAAGATCGACCTCCGCATCGCGGTGCGCGGTGGCCGACAGCGGCTCCTGCTCGACGACGGCCGCACGATCGAGGTCGACGTGCCGGTCGGCACCGAGAGCGGCAAGGTCCTCCGGCTCCGGGGCCAGGGCGATGCGAGCCCGGCCGGCGGTCCGGCCGGCGACGCGCTGGTTCAGATCGAGGTCGGCGCCGATCCCGACTTCCGGCGGGAGGGTCAGGACATCTACGTCGACGCCCCGATCAGCCTCGCGGATGCAGTGCTCGGCGCCCGGATCACGGTTCCGACCCTCGACGGCCCGGTCCGGCTGACGGTGCCTCCGAACTCGAGCGGCGGCAGGACTCTCCGGCTCAAGGGCAAGGGCATCGGACAGCCCGGCGCGGGCTGTGGCGACCAGTACGTGCGCCTGCTGGTGCTGCTCCCGGACGAACGCGACGCGGAGCTCGAGGACTGGGCGCGACGGCACGCTCACGAGGCCCGGCCGGGCAGCCGCAAGGATTGAGCCGGCGTGTCGGACCGGACCGGGGCGCTGCTGTCGGCCGACAGGCAGGTCGGCCGCGCCTTCCGCTGGCTAGGCTGGAGCGCAGGCCGGCTGTATTTCGGGGTCCAGATCGTCTGGCAGGCGATCCTGCATCTGATCAGCGATGGCGGCACGACCTACGCCGGCCACATCGCCTTCACTATGCTGTTCTCGCTGTTCCCGTTCCTGATCTTCCTGACCACGCTGGCGGCTGAGATCGGCCAGATGGACGCGGCGCGCCACTTCATCAACGTCTCGCTCGCCGCATTCCCTCACGAGGTCAGCGCCGCGATCCGGCCGGCGATCGACCAGGTCATCTCCAGCCGGCGCACGGGCCTGATGACGGTCAGCATCCTCGCCTCCTTGTGGGCGAGCTCGTCGGGCCTCGAGGCGCTGCGCGAGGCGCTGAACACGGCCTACGGCGTCGAGGAGCCGCGCTCGGTCTGGTTCTGCCGGCTGCAGAGCCTGCTGTTCACGATCGTCGCCTCGATCAGCATCATCATCGTGATGCTGGTCCTGGTCATCGGCCCGCTGGCCTGGTCGCTGATCCAGCCGCTGCTCAACACACCCTGGCACTGGGGCTGGATGTACGAGGCGTTGCGCTACCTCGTGGCGGTGAACCTGCTCTACCTGGTCGTGGCGCTGCTTTACCGCTGGCTGCCGAGCCGGCACCTGCCGCGGCGCGAGATCCTGCCCGGTGCCGCGGTCACAGTGGTGCTCTGGGTCGTGCTCGCGAGCCTGTTCTCGTTCTACCTCCAGACCCTCGCCCGCTTCTCGGTCACTTACGGCAGTCTCGGCGGCATCGTGCTGACGCTGATGTTCTTCTACCTCTCGGCCCTGATCTTCGTCTTCGGCGCCGAGGTCAACAGCGCGCGGCGGCGGACCGAAGCCGCCCGGCTACGTGCCGAGCATGCCCGCCGACAGCAGGCCGCGGCTGGCTAATCGCCTCGACCGTGGCTACGATGGCGACGCGAGAGGCCAGAGCTTTCGTTGCGGAGTGCTCGCCGATGCCCGATCCAGCGCCGCTGATCGCCGGCAAGAAGGGCCTGATCATGGGCATTGCCAACGAGCGCTCGCTCGCGTTCGGCATCGCCCGCGCGGTCGCCGCGCATGGCGCCGAGCTCGCCATCACCTTCCAGGGCGAGGTCATGGAGAAGCGGGTGCGACCGCTCGCCGAGCAGCTCGGCGCGACGCTGGTCCAATCGGCCGACGTCACCGACGCCGCGAGCCTCGACATGCTGTTCGAGGCGATCGGCGAGCGCTGGCAGCGGCTCGACTTCGCCGTGCACGCGATCGCCTGGGCCGACAAGGAGGAGCTCAAGGGCCGCTACCTCGACACCAGCGCCGCCAACTTCCAGCGCTGCCTTGCGATCTCCTGCTACTCGTTCACCGAGCTGTGCCGGCGCGCCGCGCCCTTGATGGGCGCGGGCGGGAGCCTTCTGACGCTGACCTATTCGGGTGCCGAGCGGGTCATGCCGCACTACAACGTCATGGGGGTTGCCAAGGCCGCGCTCGAGGCGAGCGTCCGCTACCTCGCCGTCGACCTCGGGGGCGCCGGCATACGGGTCAACGCGATCTCGGCCGGCCCGGTCAAGACGCTCGCGGCCTCCGGGATCGGCGACTTCCGCTACATCCTGAAGTGGAACGAGTACAACTCGCCCTTGAAGCGCAACACCACGCTCGCCGACGTCGGCGGCGCCGCGCTCTACCTGCTCTCCGACCTCAGCGCCGGCACCACCGGCGAGGTCCTGCACGTCGATTCCGGCTACCACGTGGTCGGCATGAAGGTGGTCGACGCCCCCGACATCTCAGTCGTCTGAGCGTTGGCGATGGCCGGCAACAGCTTGGGTCAGGTGTTC
>DATAOG010000036.1:0-4298 GCA_036265855.1 Geminicoccaceae bacterium
CTGGCCTTGCTGACCTTGCTGCCCAGGCCGTCCGCCCGGGAGCATCTGACCCATCTGGCCTTGTTGGCCCTGCTGCCCTTGTTCGCCCTGCTCCTGCCCTTGTTGGCCCTGCTGCCTCTGCTGCTCGCCCTCCTGGCCCAACTGGTCCTGCTGGCCACTCCGACGGGTCATGCCGAAGGTCTGGTCGAGGAGTTTCTGCTGCTGCTGGATCATCTGCTGCAGCTGGCTCATCATCTGCTGGCCCTGCTGCATCTGGCCGTTCTTCGCGACCTGAAGGTTCTCCAAGAGTTCCTGCAGCTGGGCCAGCATCTGCTGGGCCGCGTCGCGGGCGCCCGTCTTGATCATCTCCCGGATCTTGTCCAGCATCTGCTGCAGATCCTGCCGCTCGACCTGGACCGTATTTGGATCTGGTGGTTGCGCTTGCTGCTGCTGATCGGCCTGCTCCGACTGGGACTGGCGGGCCAGCGCGTCGAGATACTCGTCCATCGCGTGCTGGAGCTCGGCCATCAGCCTTTCAAGCTCCTTGTCGCTCGCGCCTTTGGCCAGGGCCTCCTTGAGCGCTTGCTGCAGCTGGCGCAGATCGCGTTCCGCGAGCGAGACGCTGCCGTCCTCGAGGTGCAGCGCCGTATCCCAGAGCAGGGCCAGGACGTCGTCCAGGGCCGCGCGGTTCCTTTCATCCTGCAGGCGCGCCACCGCGGAGCTCAACGCGAGAAAGACCGCCGTGTCGTTCTGGAACGTCGCCGGGTGCTGGCTCAGCTGGTCAAGCGCGTGGGCCACTTCCTCGCTCTGCTCCGGATCGGCGGCCAGCCGACGCCGCTGCTCGATGATTGCGCGCGCGACCGGGTGCTGAAACGGCCGCGACGGCAGCACCAGCTGCTGCGGCTCGCTCTGGCCGCGCTGACCGATGCCGTCGACCGCCTCGAGACGGACCACCACCGGCAGCCCGGCCCAGGGATGCGGAGTGAGATCTACATAGGCGGCGTCGTCGAGCTTGGTGGTACCGCCGGCGGGTCGCATCAGCTCGATCCGCTCGACCTTGTCCTCGTGACCGGCTCGGCTCATCAGGAGCGCGATGCTGGTGATGCCATAGTCGTCGTTGGCCTTGAACTGCGAGCGCAGCACCCCGCGATGCGTTGCGCTCGGCGTCTCCCCGAACTGGATCGTCGGCGGCTGATCCGGCACGGCCTCGATCTGCCAGGCTCCGAGCGGCCCTTCGGCGCCGCCGATCCGCAGCTCACCCGACCGATCGATCACCAGGCTGGCCTCGGCGCTCTCATCGGCGATCGCGACGAACGGCTTGGTCCGCTTGTCCAGGCCGATCTCATAGTTCGGTGCCGGCGCACGGATGTGATGAAGCTGGGCGAGCGCCTCGCTGCCCGCCGGCAGAGCGATCTTTCCGGGCGCCCGGACCACGACCGGCGCCCCCGGCGCCGGGCGCTCCGCCTCGAGCCGCACGGGTGGTTTGCCGGTATAGAGCGGCGGCGTCACCCAGAGCGTGAGCTCGACCGGAACCTCGGCCGCGGACGCGCCGCGGCGCAACTCGAAGGCTTGGAGCAGACGCTTGGGCGCCATGCCGCCAGCCTCGACCAGAGCCACGAGCAGCACGAGCAGAAGGGCGGCGCGCAAGGCCCAGGGATCGCGCCTGGGCAGGTCGGAGCGCGGCGGTCCGACCCGGAGCTGACCGAGCGCCCGCGCCAGCCGCTCCTGGTGCCGCCGCCAGAGGGAGCTGGTCGCCGGGTCATCGCCGCCGCCGGACAGCCGATCGCCGAGCGAGCGCAGCGGCTGATGCGAGAGCGCGTTCACCCGCTCCAGGCGACGCAGGCCGGCGACCGGCTCCGGCCAGCGCAGGCTGGCGCGCGCCCGCCACAGCGTCCAGATCAGACCGCTGGTCAGGAGCGTGAGCGCAAGTCCGTGCAGCCAGCCCGGCAGCAGGGCCCAGAGCCCGAGCAGACTGACGACCAGGAATACCCCGATCAGCGCAAGGCTTGGCCAGAGCGCCGCCCATGCCGCTTCGAAAGCGGCCGCCGCCCGCGCCAGAAAGACCCGGCGGCGGAATCCCAGGCTGCGTCTCGGATCGGCATCGCTCATGCCAATTCTCCTCGCTCGCGAGCCGCACCGCGCGTCATCGGGGACGGCGCCAGCCATGGCGGCAACCGCTCGTCGGCGAAACGCGCGGCTGGCTCGATGCGCGGCTTGACCACGGCATGACGCCGCCCGTCAACCAGCACCTCGGCGGCCATAGGCCGCGAGTTGTAGTCGGACGCCATGACCGCACCATAGGCGCCCGCACCGGTCAAGACTATCAGATCTTCCGGCCCAAGTGGGGGCAAATCGCGCCGGCGCGCGAAAACGTCGGCGCTCTCGCAGATCGGTCCCGCCAGATCCGCCGGTTGCAGCGCCGCTCCGGCTGGCGGCAGCGCGACCGGCAGGACGGGATGGTAGGCGTCGTAGAGTGCCGGTCGGAGCAGATTGTTCATGCCGGCGTCGAGCACGATGCAGGGTCGTTCGGCACCGGGCTTGACGTACAGCACTTTCGCCAGCAGCACGCCCGACTCGGCAACCAGCCAGCGCCCGGGCTCGAAGACCAGCTCGATCTCAAGCCCGAACGTCAGCCGCCGGATGAGGGCCGCATAAGCCTCCAGATCCAGCTCCGGCTCGGCCTGGTAGCGGACCCCGAGCCCACCGCCGAGATCGAGCCGCCGAATGGCGATTCCGGACCGGCGCAGCGCGCCCAGCAGCTCGATGCCGCGCCGGTAAGCGGCCTCGAAAGGCTCAAGGCTCAGGATCTGGGAACCGATGTGCAGGTGCAGCCCGACGATCTCGATCCCGGCCAGCCGGCTCGCGAGATCGTAGACCTCGGGCGCCTGCTTGTAGGCGATGCCGAACTTGTCGTGACGCCGGCCGGTGCTGATCTTGTCGTGGCTCTCCGCGGCGACATCCGGATTGATCCGGATCGCCACCGGCGCTTGCCGCCGGCGCGCCGCCGCGACTTCGCCGAGCACGATCAGCTCGGGCACGGATTCGACATTGAACTGCACGATCCCGGCATCGAGGGCCGCGATCATCTCGTCACGGCTCTTGCCGACCCCGGAAAAGACGATGTGCCGGGGGGGAACGCCGGCCGCCAGAGCCCGCTCCAGCTCGCCGCCCGAGACCACCTCGGCGCCCGCGCCCTCGGCCGCCAGCGTCCGGATCACGGCAAGATTGCTGTTCGCCTTCAGCGCATAGCAGAGCAGCACGGGCTGGCCGGCGAAGGCCGCGAAGAAGCGCCGGACTCGCGCTCGCATCCCGGCCGAGGCGTAGACATAGGCGGGTGTGCCGACCGCGGCCGCGATCTCGGCGAGCGGCACGTCCTCGGCGCACAGCTGTCCGTCCCGGTAGGTGAAATCGCTCATTGAGCGGCCTTCTGGTCGTCGTCCGTGGTTTCACCGGGCTTGGGCAGGCGGAGCGGACCTTTCTTGCCGCAGGCGGCGAGCGCCCATAGCGCCAACAGGGCAAGCACCAGTCGCCGGGTCGCCGCCCGCCGGTTCGGGCATTCAGTGTACAAAGATCCCGACATCGCTGCCCATAAATAAGCCGTTCTGGAGACCGAGCGTGATGTCGCCGGGACGAAGGTTATCCATCACCGAGCAGCCGCCCCACAACAGCATTGCCGTCAAGCGCACCTGAGTTCCCGGGGTCATCACAAGTAGCGCCTTCGCGCCGCGGCGACGGCTTTCCGCACCCGGACCGGTGCGGTGCCGCCGAAGCTGGTGCGCGACGCCACCGATTGAGCAACGTTCAGGACTTCAAGCGCCTGGGCCGTGATCCGGGGCTCGATCGCCTGCAGCTCCGCCAAATTGAGGCGGTCGAGCTCGATCCCCAGCGCCTCGGCCCGGCGTACCGCCTGGGCGACGATTCCGTGGGCGGCGCGGAACGGCAGGCCCGCTGCCCGCACCAGCCAGTCCGCGAGGTCGGTTGCAGTCGCACTGCCGACCGCGGCCGCGGCCGCGAGCCGCGCGGTGTCGACCGTCATGCCGGCAATCATGGCGGCCATGACTCCCAGGCAAAGGGCCAAGCTGTCGGCAGCGTCGAACACCGGCTCCTTGTCCTCCTGCAGGTCCTTGGCGTAGGCGAGCGGCAGGCCCTTGAGCACGATCAGCAGGGCGCTGAGACCGCCGATGACGCGGCCGGTCTTGGCGCGCACCAGCTCGGCGGCATCGGGATTGCGCTTCTGCGGCATGATCGAGCTGCCGCTCGAGAACTCCTCGGCCATCCGTACGAACGCGAACTGCGGCGTCGACCAGAGCACCAGCTCC
>DATAOG010000037.1:0-5340 GCA_036265855.1 Geminicoccaceae bacterium
GATCGCGGCCGGCACCGCGATTCCGATCGTGCATACCGCGGCACTGCTCGACTGGGCGACCGGCGGGCCCGTGCCGAAAGGGCTCGAAGCCCTGGTCGCGGCACGCGCCGGGCAGCAGGCGGGCGCGATGCCGGAGGCCGCGGACTGATCAGGCGCGGCGCCCGGCGCGCCGCCAAAAACGGGGAGGACCCGCCGTCATGGCAGCGGCAGCGAAGCTCAACGGCGACATCGATCCGGCCGAGACGCGGGAGTGGCTGGAATCGATCGATTCGGTGCTCGAGTTCGAGGGTACCGACCGGCTGCGCTTCCTGCTCGAGCAGGTGGTCGAGCGGGCGCACGAGGCGGGCACCGACCTGCCGTTCACGGCCAAGACCGGCTACGTCAACACGATCCCGCTCTCCAGGCAGCCCAAGGCGCCCGGGGACTACCATCTGGAATGGCGCAACCGCTGCTTCACGCGCTGGAACGCGCTGGCGATGGTGGTGCGCGTCAACAAGCACACCAACGTCGGCGGACACATCGCGAGCTTCGCCTCCTCGGCCACGCTCTACGACGTCGGCTTCAACCACTTCTGGCACGCGCCGTCGGCGGAGCACGGCGGCGACCTCGTCTACATCCAGGGGCACTCCGCCCCCGGCATCTACGCGCGCGCCTATCTCGAGGGCCGGATCTCGGAGCAGCAGCTCGACGACTTCCGCCAGGAGACGAGCGGCAAAGGCATGTCCTCCTACCCGCATTCCTGGCTGATGCCCGACTTCTGGCAGTTCCCGACGGTCTCGATGGGGCTCGGGCCGCTGATGGGCATCTACCAGGCCCGCTTCATGAAGTATCTGCACAATCGCGGCATCGCGAGGACCGAGGCCCGCAAGGTCTGGGTGTTCTGCGGCGACGGCGAGATGGACGAGCCGGAGAGCCTGGGCGCGATCTCGATGGCCACGCGCGAGGAGCTCGACAACCTGATCTTCGTGATCAACTGCAACCTGCAGCGGCTCGACGGCCCGGTGCGCGGCAACGGCAAGATCATCCAGGAGCTGGAATCCGACTTCCGGGGTGCCGGCTGGAACGTGATCAAGGTGATCTGGGGCTCGCTCTGGGATCCTTTGTTCGAGCGCGACCGCAGCGGCCTCCTGCGCCGGCGCATGGACGAGGCGGTCGATGGCGAGTACCAGGCGTTCAAGGCCAAGGGCGGCGCCTTCACCCGGGAAAACTTCTTCGGCAAGTACGAGGAGCTGAAGGCGCTGGTCGCCGACATGAGCGACGAGGACATCTGGCGGCTCAACCGCGGCGGCCACGACCCGCACAAGATCTATGCTGCCTACCACGCCGCGGTGAACCACAAGGGGCAGCCGACCGTGATCCTGGCCAAGACGGTCAAGGGCTACGGCATGGGCGAGGCCGGCGAAGGCCAGAACATCACGCACCAGCAGAAGAAGATGGGCGACGAGGCGGTGCGCTCGTTCCGCGACCGCTTTGAGATCCCGATCGGCGATGAGGAGCTCGCCAAGGCGCCCTACTACAAGCCGCCCGAGGACAGCGCGGAGCTGCGCTACCTGAAGGAGCGGCGCCGGGCCTTGGGCGGCCCGCTGCCCCAGCGCCGCCACGACGCGCCCGCGCTTCAGATCCCGGAGCTCAAGGCGTTCGACGCGCTGCTCAAGGACAGCGGCGACCGCGAGATCTCGACCACGATGGCCTTCGTGCGCATCCTGAACGTGCTCTGCCGCGACAAGGCGATCGGCAAGTTCGTGGTGCCGATTGTGCCCGACGAATCGCGCACCTTCGGCATGGAGGGCATGTTCCGCCAGCTCGGCATCTATGCGGCCAAGGGCCAGCTCTACAAGCCCGAGGATGCCGACCAGCTGATGTTCTACAAGGAGGACAAGAGCGGCCAGGTGCTCCAGGAAGGGATCACCGAGGCGGGCGGCATGTCGTCCTGGATCGCGGCCGCGACCGCCTACAGCGCGCATGGCGTGCCGATGATCCCGTTCTTCATCTTCTATTCGATGTTCGGCTTCCAGCGGGTCGGCGACCTCTGCTGGGCCGCGGGCGACAGCCGGGCGCGCGGCTTTCTGATCGGCGGCACCGCCGGCCGCACGACGCTGAACGGCGAGGGCCTGCAGCACCAGGACGGCCACAGCCACGTGCTGTCGTCGACCGTGCCGAACTGCATCAGCTACGATCCGACCTTCGCCTACGAGCTCGCGGTGATCATCCACCACGGGCTCGACCGCATGTTCGTCCGCCGCGACGACGTCTATTTCTACATCACCGCAATGAACGAGAACTATCGGCATCCGGCGATGCCCGTGGGTGCCGAGGACGGCATCATCAAAGGCATGTACCGGCTGCGGTCGACCGGCAAGGATCGCGAGAAGAAGAAGCGCGTGCAGCTGTTGGGCTCGGGCACGATTTTGCCCGAGGTGATCGAGGGGGCTGCGCTGCTCGAGCAGGACTTTGGCGTCAGCGCCGACATCTGGAGCGCCCCGAGCTTCACGGAGCTCGCCCGCGACGGCCAAAAGGTCGAGCGCTGGAACCGGCTGCATCCGGGCGAGCCCGCGCGCAAGGCCTACGTCGCGGAATGCCTGGAGGAGCAGGCCGGGCCCGTGGTCGCGGCAACCGACTACATCCGCACGTTCGCCGAGCAGATCCGGGCCTTCGTGCCGCGGCGCTATATCGTGCTCGGCACCGACGGCTACGGCCGGAGCGACACCCGCGAGCGCCTGCGCCGGCATTTCGAGGTCGACCGCCATCACGTCGCGGTCGCGGCGCTGAAGGCGCTCGCCGACGAGGGCACGATCAAGCCCGACGTGGTCGCCGACGCGATCAAAAAGTACGAAATCGATCAGGAAAAGCCCTATCCGCTCTATCTCTAAGCACAACGAACGGGGGGAAGCGACATGGCGCCGGTGCAGGAGGTCAAGGTTCCGGACATCGGCGACTTCAAGGACGTCGAGATCGTCGAGGTGATCGCCAAGCCCGGCGACGAGGTCCAGCCGGAGGACCCGCTGATCACGCTCGAATCCGACAAGGCGAGCATGGAGGTGCCGGCGCCGTTCGCGGGCAAGGTCAGCGAGGTCAAGGTCAAGGCGGGCGACCGCGTCTCCGAGGGCGACCTGATCCTGTTGATCGAGGCGGGCGACGTCGCCTCGCCGGTCCGGCCGCCCTCGCCCGAAGGCATCCAGGAATCCGACGCCGAGCCGCTCGCCGCGCGCGAGGAGCAACCGCGGCCGCCCGCCGCCCCGGCCAAGGGCGACGGCAAAGGCGACGGCAAAGGCGACGGCGAGGCCAGGGATTTCGCCGGCGTGCACGCGAGCCCGAGCGTGCGCCGTCTCGCCCGCGAGCTCGAGCTCGACCTCACGAGGATCAAGGGCAGCGGCGAGAAGGGCCGGATCACCAAGGACGACGTCAAGGCAGAGCTCCAGGGGGCGCCGGCAGCCGCCGCGGCGCCCGCGGCCGGCATGGGCATCCCGGAGATCCCGCCGGTCGATTTCTCGAAGTTCGGCGAGATCGAGACCGTGCCGCTGTCGCGGGTCAGGAAGATCTCGGGCCCGCACCTGCACCGCGCCTGGCTGAACGTGCCGCTGGTCACACAAGCCGACGAGGCCGATATCACCGCGCTCGAGGCCTACCGCAAGGAACTGGACGCCGCCGCCAAGGAGCAGGGCTATCGCGTCACGCTGCTCGCCTTCCTGATCAGGGCCGCGGTCTCGGCGCTGAGGAAATACCCGGACGTCAACGCCTCGCTCGCCCCGGACAAGGAGAACCTGATCCTCAAGAAATACGTGCACTTAGGCATCGCGGTCGACACCCCGGGCGGCCTCGTCGTGCCGGTGCTGCGCGACGTCGACCGCAAGGGGGTCGACGACCTCTCGCGCGAGCTCGCCGAGATCTCCAAGAGGGCGCGCGAGGGCAAGCTTTCCTCGGGCGAGCTGCAGGGCGCCTCGTTCACGATCTCGAGCCTGGGCGGCATCGGCGGCACCGGCTTCACCCCGCTCGTCAACGCGCCCGAGGTCGCGATCCTGGGCGTGGTCCGGGCGAAGATGGCGCCGGTCTGGAACGGCAGCGCGTTCGTGCCGCGCCTGATGCTGCCGGTCGCGCTCTCCTACGACCACCGGGTGGTCGACGGCGCGCTCGCCGCGCGCTTCACCCGCCACCTCTGCCATGTCCTCGAGGACGTGCGCCGGCTGGTGCTCTGAAAGAGGAGACGCGCGCATGGCCACGACCGAGGTCAAGGTTCCGGACATCGGCGACTTCACGGGCGTCGAGGTGATCGAGGTCCATGTCAAGCCGGGCGATCGGCTGGCCGCCGAGGACCCGATGATCACGCTCGAGTCCGACAAGGCGAGCATGGAGGTGCCGGCACCCGCGGCCGGCGAGGTCAAGGAGATCAGGGTCAAGACCGGCGATCGCGTGTCCGAGGGCGATCCGATCCTCGTGCTCGAGACCGAGGCGGCGGAGCCGGCGGCGAAGGAGACGAAGCCCGGGCCGCCCGCACCGGCAAGACCGAAGCAGGCGGCGGCGCCGGCTCCCTCCAAGCCCGGCCAGGGCGACATCGAGGCCGAGCTCCTGGTGCTGGGCTCGGGGCCGGGCGGCTACACCGCGGCCTTCCGGGCGGCCGATCTCGGCCTCAAGACCGTGCTGGTCGAGCGCTATCCGACGCTGGGCGGCGTCTGCCTGAACGTCGGCTGCATCCCGTCCAAAGCACTGCTGCACGCCGCCAAGGTGATCGCGGAAGCGCGCGAGATGGCCGAGCACGGGCTGACCTTCGGCAAGCCTGAGATCGACCTCGACAAGCTCGCCGACTGGAAGGATGGCGTGGTCGGCCGGCTCACCGGCGGGCTCGCAGGTCTGGCGAAACAGCGCAAGGTCCAGGTCGTGCAGGGCACGGGCAAATTCACTTCGCCCAACCAGCTCGAGGTCGCAACTGAAAACGGGAAAACAACCATCGGCTTCGCCCAGGCGATCATCGCCGCCGGCTCCGCCCCGGTTTTTCTCCCCTTCATTCCGCGGGACGATCCGCGGGTGATGGATTCGACCGGGGCGCTCGATCTGGACGACATCCCCGAGCGCCTGCTGGTGCTGGGCGGCGGCATCATCGGCCTCGAGATGGCGACCGTCTACCACGAGCTCGGCAGCAAGATCACGGTCGTCGAGCTGATGGACCAGCTGATCCCGGGCGTCGATCCGGACATCATCCGGCCGCTGCAAAAGCGGATCGAGGGGCTCTACGAGAACATCTTCCTCGGCACCAAGGCGACCGCCATCAAGCCGGACAAGCAGGGCCTCGAGGTCAGCTTCGAGGGGCCGAAGGCGCCGAAATCGGACGTGTTCGAGAAAATCCTG
>DATAOG010000038.1:0-2148 GCA_036265855.1 Geminicoccaceae bacterium
CAGGCGCAGACCGGGATTCCCTATGTCCTGATCGACGGCACCTTCGCGCACACCGCCGCGGCGATCCGTCTGCTCGGCCGGGTGCTCGGCGTCGAGGATCGGGCCGAGCGGCTCGCCGCCTACGTCGAGGCGAGCTTCGCCGAGCTCGATCGGGGGCTGGCCACGAGCCCGGAGAGCGACCGGCGCCGGGTCTATCTCGCGCGCGGCCCGGACGGCCTCGAGACCGGGCTCGAGGGCTCGATCAACACCGAGATCATCGAGCGCGCCGGCGCCATCAACGTCGCCCGCGACCCGACCGGGACCCGCCACGGCATCGTCCAGGTGCCGATCGAGCAGGTCGTGGTCTGGAACCCGGATACCGTGATCACCTGGGACCGGAACTTCTATCGCAACGTCTGGCAGGACGCTTACTGGCAGGGCGTCGATGCGGTCCGGGCCGGCCGGGTCTACCTGAGCCCGATGGCGCCCTTCGGCTGGATCGACCGGCCGCCGTCCTTGAACCGGATCATCGGGCTCAGATGGCTCGCCGGCCTGTTCTATCCGGAGCACTTCCGGCAAGATCTGCGCGCGCAAGCCAGGGAGTTCTACAGCCTCTTCTATCATGTCGACCTCACCGAAGCCGATCTCGACCGCCTCCTCGAATCCGCCAAGGGCCGGGCCCGCTGACGGCCTGCGCCTGACGCCCGCCTCGCTGATCACGCCGCTGCTCGGGCTCGGTCTGCTGGCGATGGCGCTTTGCGCCATGCTGGTCGGCCCCTATCCGGTCACGCCTGGCGAGGCGGTCCAGGTGATCGCCCGGCGTCTGACCGGCGCCGTGCCGGCCGAGGGCTCGACGCTCGATACGGTGCTGGTCTTCGTCCGCCTGCCGCGGGTCGGGGCCGCGATCCTGATCGGCGCGGCGCTGGCCGCCGCCGGCGCGAGCTATCAGGGGCTGTTCCGCAACCCGCTGGTCTCGCCCGACATCCTGGGCGTCTCGGCCGGCGCCGGGCTCGGCGCGGTGCTCGGCATCTTCCTGTCGCTGCCGGTGGCTCTGATCCAGTTCCTCGCGTTCCTGACCGGGCTCGGCACGGTCGGCCTCGTGCTGCTGATCGCGGCCTCGGTGCGCGGCCGCGAGCCGGTGCTCGTCCTGGTGCTGGCGGGCGTGGTCGTGGGCGCGCTCGCGGGCTCGATCGTCTCGCTGCTCAAGGTCCTGGCCGACCCCTACGACCAGCTGCCGGCGATCACGTTCTGGCTGCTCGGCAGCCTCGCCAGCATCAAGCTTCAGGATCTGGGCGCGACCCTGCCGGCGGTGGCGCTCGGGCTCGCGCCACTGGTGCTGCTGCGCTGGCGGATCAACGTGCTCTCGCTCGGCGACGAGGAGGCGCGCTCGCTCGGCGTCGACGCCGCGAGGCTGCGGATCGTCGTGATCGCGGCCGCGACTCTGATCACCGCGAGCGCGGTCTCGATCGCAGGCGTGATCGGCTGGGTCGGCCTGATCATGCCGCACATGGCGCGCATGCTGGTCGGCCCGAACTTCGACCGGCTGCTGCCGGCCGCGATGATCCTGGGCGCGGGCTACCTTCTGCTGGTCGACACGCTCGCGCGCACGATCGCCGCGATCGAGACCCCGATCGGCATCCTGACCGCGTTCGTCGGCGCCCCGGTCTTCCTGTGGTTGCTGGCACGCGGGCGGCACGGCTGGGCATGAGGCTCGAGGCCCAGGACCTCGCCTTCGGCTATCCGGGCAAGCCGGTCGGGCAGGGCGTCGATCTCGCGCTCGGCGCCGGCGAGGTGGTCTGCCTGCTCGGGCCCAACGGCGCCGGGAAGACGACGCTGTTCAAGACGCTGCTCGGCCTGCTGCCGGCGCAGGGCGGCCGGGTGCTGCTCGACGGCCAACCGCTCGTCGGCATGGCCCGGGCCGAGATCGCCAGGCGGATCGCCTACGTGCCGCAGGCGCACGCGGCGCATTTCCCCTACAGCGTGCAGGACATGGTGCTGATGGGCCGGACCGCGCATCTGGGCCCCTTTGCCCGCCCCGGCGCCGCCGACCACGCGGCCGCGCTGGAAGCGCTCCGGATGCTCGGGATCGCGCCGCTGGCCGAGGCCGAGTACACCAAGACCAGCGGCGGCCAGCGGCAGCTCGCGCTGATCGCCCGGGCGCTCGCCCAG
>DATAOG010000039.1:0-1775 GCA_036265855.1 Geminicoccaceae bacterium
GGAAAATCCGGGTCGCGGCCGGCGCTGCCGAACGGGTCGAGCTTGAGCCCGCGATAGCCCTTTTTCCGGACTTCGGCTGCGGCATGCGCGACCTCCGCCGGCGTGGCGCCGGTGCCGTACCAGGCGTTGGCGTAGGCGGGCAGATGCTCGTGAACCCGGCCGCCCAGGAGCGCGTGCACCGGCTGGCCGAGCGCCTTGCCGACGATGTCCCAGAGCGCGATCTCGATCGCACCGATCGCGCTGTTCAGAATCGGCCCGCCGCGCGCGAACTCGTTGCGGAACATCGCCTGCCACAGCCGCTCGATCGCGAACGCCGGCTGGCCGATCACATAGCGCTCCGCGAGCTGCAGGATCGCCGCCTCGACCGCCTTCGCCTGCCACTCGCAGGTGCCCTCGCCAATTCCCTTGATGCCGTCGTCGGTATGGACTTGCGCAAACACCCAGTTGCACCAGCGGGCGCCGACCAGATGGGTCTCGACCCGGGTCACCCGGCAGTCTGGCGTCATCGAGCTTCCTCCCTGGCTGCGAGCATGGCCCAGGATAGCGATCGACAGCGGACATGGCTTGTCCCTATCGTGGCGTCCTGATGCCGACCCCGTCCGTTTTGATCCTGCTCGCGCTCGCTGCGGCCCTGCTGATCGGGCCGGCAAGGCCGGCCGGCGCCAGGGTCGAGCGGGTCGAGATCATCGAGCGCGGAACGCTCGCCGGCGGGGCCGCGTTCGGCGGGGTCGGCGCCTACGAGCGGATCCGCGGCCGGCTGCACTATGCGGTCGACCCCAAAGATCCCGCCAATGCGCGAATCGTCGATCTGGGCCTGGCGCCGCGCGACGCGCGCGGGCTCGTGACCTTCGCCGGGGATTTCCTGCTGCTTCGGCCGAAGGACCTCGGGCGCGGCAATCACCGCCTGCTGTACGAGGTCGACAACCGCGGCAACCTCGGCATGCTCGCGTTCTTCGACGACGCGCCCTGGAGCAACGATCCGCGCGAGCTCGGCGATTTCGGCGACGGCTTTCTGCTCCGCCAGGGTTACAGCCTGCTCTGGAGCGCCTGGAACTGGGACGTGCTGCCGGGCGACGGCCGCCTGCAGATCGAGCTGCCGATCGCGACCGAGAACGGCGCCCCGATCACCGGGCCGGTCGCGGCCGAGTTCGTACTCATGCGGGAGGCGAAGAGTGCTCCCTTCATGTGGGGCGATTCGCGCGGCTACCCGCCGGTCGATCTCGAGGAGCCTCAGGCGAGGCTCACGGTCCGCGACGAGCCGACCGGCGCCCGGACACCGATCCCGCGTGATCGATGGCGCTTCGACGGCCCGACCCGGGTGCTCTACGAGCCCGGTTTTCTGCCGGGCCGGATCTACGAGCTCGTCTACGCCGCACGCGAGCCGCGAGTCGTGGGCCTGGGTCTCGCCGCGATCCGGGATGCGCTGAGCTTTTTCCGTTTCGAGGGCCAGGACTCCGCCGGCACGCCCAACCCGCTCGCGGACGACGGCAGGCCGGATCCGGAGGCGACGCTCGCGTTCGGCATATCGCAGTCGGCGCGCGTGCTTCAGCACCTGCTGCTCGAGGGGCTGCACGTCGACGAAGCGGGGCGCATGGTGTTCGATGGCGCCCTGATCCACGTCCCGGGCGGCGGCAAGGGCAGCTTCAATCATCGCTTCGCGCAGACCACCCGTCATCCGAGCGAGCTTGAGGATCAGCAGTACCCGGCCGATTTTTTCCCGTTCGCGACCACGCCCGAGATCGATCCGGTCACCGGCGCCAAGGGCGACGTGCTGA
>DATAOG010000040.1:0-2638 GCA_036265855.1 Geminicoccaceae bacterium
CGCAAGGACCTGCCGGAAGAGCTAGCGGATTATCCGCGCTTTCAGGATTTGGACCAGGCGCTTGCGGAAACCCGGCCGGATGCGGTCTCGATCAACACCTGGCCGAACACCCATGCCGAATACTCGATCCGGGCGATGGACGCGGGCTGCCACGTGTTCATGGAGAAGCCGATCGCCACGACCTACGAGGACGCCGTCCGGGTGGTCGAGAAGGCCAGGAAGACCAACCGCAAGCTCGTGCTCGGCTACATCCTCCGGCACCACCCGTCCTGGGCCAAGTTCGTCGAGGTCGGCCGTACGCTGGGCAAGCCGCTGGTCATGCGCATGAACCTGAACCAGCAGTCTTCGGGGCCGGCCTGGAACTGGCACAAGAACCTGATGGAGTCCCTGACGCCGCTCGTCGACTGCGGGGTGCATTACGTCGACATCATGTGCCAGATGACGCGGGCGAAGCCGGTCCGCGTGCACGGCATCGGGGCGAGGCTGAGCGCCGAGACCCGCCAGCAGAACTACGGCGCGCTGCAGGTCGTATTCGACGACGGCTCGGTCGGCTGGTACGAGGCCGGCTGGGGGCCGATGATGAGCGAGGTCGCCTATTTCGTGAAGGACGTGGTCGGCCCCAAGGGCTGCGTCTCGATCGTCGTGCCCCAGCAGGAGGGGCAGACCGAAGCGAAGGCGGACGCGATCTCGGACTCCGCCGACATCGACCAGCACACCAAGACCAATGCGCTCAAGGTCCACTACGCCGACATCGACGCGCAGAACAACTTCACGCGCAAGGACGAGTGGATCAACATGGCCGACGAGCCGGACCATCAGGAGCTGTGCGACCGCGAGCAGGCTTTTTTCCTGAAGGCGATTCGCGAGGATCTCGATTTGTCCGACTGGATGAACGACGCGGTCAATTCGCTCCGCATCGTGCTCGCCGCCGACGAGAGCATCCGGATGCGGCGCGCGGTCGAGTTGTAAGAGCCGGCGGCGGGTGCCCGTCGGGTCTCCGGGCTACCGCTCCTTGACGTAGGGGACGCCGATCGCCTTGGGGGCGACGGCGCGGCCGACGAAGCCCGCGAGCAGCAGGACGGTCGCGAGGTAGGGCAGCGCCTGGATCGCCTGGGTCGGGACCACGCCGACCAGCGGCAACGGCGTGCCTTGGAGCCGGATCTGGACCGCATCGGTGAACGCGAACAGAAGGCAGGCGAGCAGCGCCGGCAACGGTCGCCACTTGCCGAAGATCAGGGCCGCCAGCGCCAGATAGCCCTTGCCCGCGGTCATGTCGCGGATGAATGACGCGTTGTGGCCGATCGAGAGGTAGGTGCCGGCGATGCCGCACAAGAGCCCGGTCACGACCAGCGCCCGATAGCGCATGGCCGTCACGCTGATGCCGGCGGTGTCGACCGCGCTCGGGTTTTCGCCCACGGCGCGCAGTCGCAGGCCGAAGCGGGTCCGGTAGACGACCCAGGCGACCAGCGGCACGATCAGCGCGGTCGCGTAGACCAAAAGGTCGTGGCCACTGATCACCTCGTAATAGATCGGGCCGACGATCGGCACCTCGCGTGCGGCATCGGCGAACGGCAGCGTGAGCGGCGTGAAGCGGGCCGTGTCGGGCAAGAGCGGCGTCCGCCCGCCCTGGTGGAACCAGGCCTCGGCGAGCGTCGGCCCGAGGCCCGCGACCATGATGTTGAGCGCCATGCCCGAGACCACCTGGTTGCCGCGATGGGTGATGCAGGCAAAGCCGTGGACCATGGCGAGCCCGACCGAGAACAGCATGCCGGCGCCGAGCCCGAGCCAGGCGGAGCCGGTGACCGCGGCGGTCGCGGCGGCGGCGAACGCGGCGCCCAGCATCTTGCCCTCGAGCGCGATGTCGACCACGCCCGAGCGCTCGCAGAACAGGCCGGCCAGCGCCGCCAGCACCAAGGGCGTCGCGAGCCGGATCGTCGAGTCCGAGAGCAGCAGGGCCTGGAGGAAGAGGTCGCTCATCCGCGGCCGGCCCGATCAGGCGACCGCCTCGGCGGGCGCAGGCCGCGCGAACAGCGCTTCGAGCCAGGGCCGGAACATGTGCTCGAGCGCGCCCGCGAACAGGATCACCAGGCCCTGGATCACGACCACGAGGTCGCGCGAGAGTGCCGGCATGTCGAACGACAGCTCCGAGCCGCCCTGGTAGAGCGCGCCGAACAGGAGCGCCGCCAGCACGATGCCGACCGGGTGGTTGCGGCCCATCAGCGAGACCGCGATTCCGACAAAGCCGAAGCCGCCGGTGAAATCGAGGGTCAGGCGGTGCTCCGCCCCCAGCACCATGTTGAGCGCGACCAGGCCCGCGAGCGCGCCCGAGAGCGTCATCGCGAGCATGATCTGGCGGGCGGGCGAGATGCCGCCGTAGACCGCCGCGGCCTCGTTCTGGCCGACCACGCGGAGCGCATAGCCGTACCTGGTCTGCCACACGAACAGCCAGACCAGGACGCAGCAGACCAGGGCGAACACGAACGACAGATTGAGGGGCGAGCGCGCGACCTCGACCCCGAACGCGCCCATGACCTCGTGGATCTGAGGCAGCCAGGCGCTCTGCGGCAGAGTCGGCGTCTCGGGGATCTGCTGTCCCGGCGCGATCAGCACGTTGACCAGGAGATAGGTCATCAGCGCC
>DATAOG010000041.1:0-3196 GCA_036265855.1 Geminicoccaceae bacterium
CGCTCGCGATCCTGGACCGGGACGAGGCGGCGGCCGAGGGGGCCGCGGCGGCGCTCGCACACGCCGGCGCGAGCGCGCTGGCGCTCGCGGCCGACATCACCGATCAGGCGGCGCTCGAGGCGGCCTTCGACCGCGCGCAGGGTCGCTTCGAGCGGATCGACGTGCTGGTCAACAACGCCGCCCGCGCGCTCAAGGGCAACCTGGAGCAGACCACGCCCGAGGACTGGGCCTCCGAGCTCGCCGGCACGCTCACTGGCGCCTTCCTGATGACCCGCCTCGTGCTCCCCGGCATGGCGGAGCGCGGCCACGGTGCGATTGTCAACGTCGGCTCGGTCAACGGCCTGCTCGCGCTCGGCAACCCGGGCTACAGCGCCGCGAAGGCGGGTCTTCTCAACTTCACCAAGGCGCTCGCGATCGAGTACGGGCCGCGCGGCATTCGCGCCAACATGGTGAGCCCGGGCACGATCCGCACCGAGAGCCCGAGCTGGCAGAAGCGGCTTGCCCGCGACCCGGAAGTCTTCGAGAAGCTCGCCCGCTGGTATCCGGTCGGACGGGTCGGCCGGCCCGAGGACGTGGCCGCGGCGATCGCGTTCCTGGCCGCCGACGAGGCGGCCTTCGTCAACGGCGCCAACCTCGTCGTCGACGGCGGCCTGACCGCCGGCAACGGGCCGATGATTGCCGAGCTGACGATCGAAACGCGCTAGTCTCGGAGCCCGGATCAAGTGCGCCGGACGGAAGGCTCGAGCGCGAGTCTCGCGGTCGCGGCCCCGGCCGGCCTCGAAGAAGACGCGGCGACCCGCCCAGCCCAACAGATTCCGGCGCGGCGCCGGAGCGGTGCTGGTCAGGGCGCAGCCTGAGCCATGGCATCCGGCCCGTCGATGGCGTAGAGAGGGGCTGCAAGCGATGGGAGGGATCGCGATGAGCGTCGGGATACTCGCAGAGCTAGCCGGAGCGCTGGCCAGCGGCCAGGTCCGGGTGGTCGATCTCAGCCAGACGCTCCGGCCCTCGACGCCGGTGATCCGGCTGCCGCCCGAGTTCGCGCCATCCAGCCCGTTCCGGATCGAGGAGATCTCGCACTACGATCAGCGCGGGCCCGCCTGGTACTGGAACAATTTCGCCTGCGGCGAGCATACCGGCACCCATTTCGACGCGCCGGCGCATTGGGTGACCGGCAAGGATCGCGCCGACGGGTTCACCGATACCCTGCCGGTGCGGCGGTTCATAGCGCCCGCCTGCGTGATCGACTGCTCGAGGGAAGTGGCGGCGGACGAGTGCTTCGTGCTCGAGCCGGCGCAGATCGAGGCGTTCGAGGCCGAGCATGGGCGGATTCCCGAGGGTGCCTGGGTCCTGATGCGGACCGACTGGTCGAAGCGGACCGAGCCGGCGGCGTTTCTCAACCTCAGGGACGACGGGCCGCATGTGCCGGGGCCGAGTGCCGCCGCGGTGCGCTTCCTGGTCGAGAACCGTAACGTGAACGGCTGGGGGGTCGAGGCGGTCGGCACCGATCACGGCCAGGCGTTCGCGTTCGAGCCGGCGTTCCCGGCGCACCATCTGATGCACGGCGCCGGCAAGCTCGGGCTCGCGTCCTTGTGCAACCTCGACCAGCTGCCGCCGACCGGCGCGCTGCTGATCACGGCACCCCTCAAGATCGAGAAAGGCTCCGGCAGCCCCTTGCGCGTGCTCGCGCTGGTTCCGGGCTGAGCGTCCGCCCGACGTCTCGCCACCCGCGACGGCCGAGAGGGCTCGCTGCCTCTCGGACGCGGGTTCACTTCGTCACCGTCCCGCTCGGACATCGTCCGGAGCGGCCCTCCCGAGTCGCCTTCCCGGCGCGGCGATGCCGCCGGCTTCGTCGTCGAACGTGATCGGGCCCGTGATCAGCCGCGCCCCGCGCCCGTAGGTCAGCCAGGACCAGAACCAGTCGAGGAACACCGCGAGCCGGTTGCGGAACCCGATCAGCAGGTAGATGTGGACCAGGCCCCAGAGCAGCCAGGCGACAAACCCGGTCAGCCGGACCGCTCCGAAATCGGCGACCGCCGCCGAGCGGCCGATGGTCGCGAGGGTCCCGCGGTTGCGGTAGACGAACGGGCCGGGGTCGGGCCGACCTTGCACGCGGGCGGCGATCAGCCGGCCGACGTAGTGCCCCTGTTGCTCCGCGACCGCGGCGAGGCCCGGGAGCGGACTGCCATCCGTGCCCCCCGCGCGAGCGGCATCGCCCAGGACGAACACCTCGGGAAGGCCCGGTACGGACAGATCGGGAGCGACCGGCAGGGTGCCGTTTGGAGCGGTCTTTCTGCCCAGCCAGCGCCCGACCTGGGTAGCCTGCACGCCGGCCGACCAGATCACGACGGCCGCATCGATGCGCTCGCCGCTCGCGATGACGCCCGTTGCGTCGACGTGCTCGATCGGTGTTGCGAGCCGGACCTCGACCCCCATGCGCTCGAGCACGGCAGCCGCGTACCTACCGAGCTTCTCGGGAAAGGCGGGCAGCAGCCGCGGGCCCGCCTCCACCAGGACGATCCGGGCGGCTCTGGGGTCGATGTGCCGGAAGTCGCGCGCGAGGCTCGCCTTCGCGAGCTCCGCGATGGCGCCGGCCATCTCGACGCCGGTCGGCCCGCCGCCGACCAGGACGAAGGTCAGCAGCCGTTGGCTCCGCGCCGGATCGCGGGCCGTCTCGGCGCGCTCGAACGCGAGCAGCAGCTGGCGGCGGATCGCCGTCGCATCCTCCAGGGACTTCAGCCCCCGCGCGAACCGCGGCCAGTCGTCGTGGCCGAAATAGGCGTATTCGGAGCCGGTCGCGAGGATCAGGTAGTCATAGCTCTGACCGGCGCTGTCCCTGGTCAGCACGCGGCGGTTCTCCAGATCGACCCCGGTCACCTCGTCGAGCAGCACTTCGATGTTCCGATAGGCGCGAAGAGTCGAGCGGATCGGCGCCGCGATATCCGCGGGCGACAGCGCGGCGGTCGCAACCTGATACAAGAGCGGCTGGAACAAATGATGGTTGCGCCGGTCGATCACGGTGACCTCGACCGGCGCCCTGCCCAGCTGCTTCGCCGCCATAAGCCCGCCGAAGCCGGCGCCGACGATCACCACGCGCGGCGGTCGTCCCGGGTCCTGCCGCGTCTTGTGCACGCCCGGCCCGCGCCGGTCGGGCCGGGCTGACGCAGATGCCGCAGCTTCTCTGCCGGCCGCCATTCAG
>DATAOG010000042.1:0-2500 GCA_036265855.1 Geminicoccaceae bacterium
CTGAGCGCCGAAGCGCTCGCCGAGCTCCATCGTCAGGCTCATCCAGTCGAACGAATCGAGTCCGAGGTCGAGCTGGGGGCTGCTGTCGAGGCTGATCGCTCTCGGCGCGAAGCGTTCCTGGAGCCAGCGCCAGACCTCGCCAAGCTCGGCAGAATCGAGCAGCGCCCGGTCGCGCGCGGAGAGTTCCGGGGGCGCGGCGGGCGCCCCGGCGCCGGCTTTGGCGCGCTCGAACAGCGATCCGAGCTCGTGACGGCGGAGCTTGCCGATCTGGGTCCGCGACAGGGCCTCCTTGACGATTGCGAAATCGCTAAGCCGCTGCCAGGAGGGGAGCCGGCGCGAGCGTTCCTCGATCTCCGCGCGCAGGCGGCGGCGTAATTCCTCCTCGCCCCCGGCCCGCAGCGCCTCGAGCTCGGGCAGCACCAGGCCGACCAGCCGCCCGCTCTGCTCGAGGACAGCGAGTTCGTGAATCAACGGGCTATCAGCGTAGACCGCCTCGACCTCCTCCGGGAAAACCTTCTTACCCCCGGCGAGCACGATCAGCTCCTTGCTGCGGCCGACGATGTGCAGATAGCCGTCGGCGTCGAGCTGGCCGAGATCGCCGGTACGGAAGAAGCCGTCGGCGGTGAAGGCGTCGCGGGTCGCTTCGGGATTGCGCCAGTAGCCGCGAAAGACATTCGGGCCGCGTGCCTGGATTTCCCCGGCCGGCTGGTTGCGCGCGGGCTCCTCGTTCGGTCGCTCAGAAGCGCTTTCAGGCTCGGCTTCTGCCTGGGGCTCGAACCGCAGCTCGACGCCCTCGACCGGCAGGCCGGCGCTGTCCAGTCGTGCGCGCCCGGGCGGATTGAAGGTCAGGATCGGCGCGGTTTCGGTCAGGCCGTAGCCGGTCAGCACCTCCCAGCCCAGGCCCTCGAGCTTCCAGGCGATCTCGGGCTCGAGTTTGGCGCCGCCCGACGCGAGCAACCGCAGCTCGGGGCCGACTCGCCGGTGCAGCGGCCAGAACAGACGACGTCCGAGCCGCCAGCCGAAGCGGCGCCGAAGCGCAATCGAGAGCGCCAGCAGGCGCCGGTAGCCGCCCCGGATGGCACCTCCGCGACCGTTCACCCGGCTCTCGATGCCGTTCACCATGGCCTCATAGAGGCGCGGCACGCCGACCATGATCGTGCAACGGCAGTCGGCGAGCGCGTGGCTGATCTCGGGGCCGCTGATCCCGCTCGGCAACACCACGGCCGCGCCCGAGGCCAGCCCGGTCAGCAGCCCGACGGTCAGGGGGTAGGCGTGATGCAGGGGCAGCGGCAGCAGCGCCCGGTCATCCGGTCCGGCCAGGCGCTCGCGCAGCAGGGAGTTGATGTTGGCCGTGAGGTTGGCGTGGCTGAGTGGCACACCTTTCGGCGTGCCGGTCGTGCCCGAGGTGTAGGCCAGGACCGCGAGTTGATCCGGCTCGATTGCGGGCAGGACCGCCGGCGTGTCGTCGAGGAGGCGACGCCAGTGGTTCGGACCGGCATCGGCGCCGTCGCGGTCGTCGTCGAGCCGGATGAGCGTGGGCGCGGACGGGACCTCCTCAGGGCCGGGGCCGGTTGAGCCCGTCAGGCCCTCGAGGATTGGCACGAACGGCCTCGTGGTGCAGATTCGTCGGCAGCCGCTGTGGCGGAGGATCCGCTTCAGCTCCGGCGCCGTGATCTGCTCGGTGAACGGCAGTGCGATGCCGCCGGCGCTGACGATCGCGAGGAAGGCGAGGACCCATTGGGGACGGTTCGGGGCCAGCAGCCCGACCACCTCGCCCTCGCTGAGACCGCCCCGGCGAAGGCCGCGGGCGAGCGCCCGGACCCGGCTGGCAAGCTCGCCCCGTGACCAGACCTCGGCACCTCGGGGACCATGACCGATCACCGCGGGGCCGCACGCCTGATCCTCAAGCCGGTCGATCAGGTCGCCCAAACTCGTCAGCACCATGGGCGATCACCTCTCGCCAGAGCACCTCGCCGGCCTTGCCGAATGGCAGACTGGAGGCCCGTCATTCCCGCCCGCGCCTGAGGACGATGCCTCAGGTCGCCGGCCAAGCATGGCCAAGCCGACAGGACCTAGCGCAAGTTCGCCCGCCCTGCCAGCCGCTGGCGCCGGGCAGCGACCCGGATCGCCGGCCCATAGCCTCACGGCCGCTCCGCCGGGCGGCTTGACCCCTATCTCAGGAGCCAACGTGGCCAAACCGAGCAGAACGGCAGACCAGCGGTCTTGCCGGGCAGGTCATCACCGTTCAGCGAAACTCCCTCCTCGAGTCAGGCACCCTATGAGCCAGGTCCGCTTGTTTCGATCAGCAAAGCCCCGGTCGTGGCAGGCTGAGCCAAGGCTGGTGCTCGCTGGAGCCGGGCCCGGGGCCGCTTGGAGAGCTGACCCGCAGACCGCCCGGGGTTGCCGCTGCCCCGATCAGACGCTAGATAAGCCGCGGCCGCGGCAGGAGGGATGCCGGAGCGGTCGAACGGGGCGGTCTCGAAAACCGTTGTACGCGCGA
>DATAOG010000043.1:0-2163 GCA_036265855.1 Geminicoccaceae bacterium
AACCGCTGCCGTCGAAGAAGGGCCTGTCGGCCAGGATCGGGAGGCGCGGAGCGCCGGCGCTGCACGCGCCTGTCAGCCTGACCGCTGCGGTCGAAGAAGGGTCTGTCGGCCCGGATCGGGAGGACCCGTGCGGAGCGTCGGCGCTGCACGCGCCTGTCAGCCTGACCCGCTGCGGTCGAAGAAGTGCTCGTCGGCAAGGATCGGGAGGGGCCGGTGCGGAGCGCCAGCGCCGCGAGGCCTGTCAGCCTGACCCGCTGCGGTCGAAGAAGTGCTCGTCGGCCAGGATCGGGAGGGCCGGTGCGGACGGCCGTCGCGGGATCGGCTGTGAGCCTAACCGCTGCCGTCGAAGAAGCGCTCGTCGGCCAGGATCGGGAGGGCCCGGGCGGCGATCGGATCGGCGGCGAAGGCGCGTTGGACCACGTGATCGGCAAGATGGTTCGCGATCGCGACCAGAAGCATGGCCTGATCGAGGGCCAGGTAGCCGAGCGCGACCTGGCCGGTCTTCGGGTCGACCGCATCGTAGAAACCCCAGGGTCCGTAGCCGCCGGGGTAACGTTCCGCGAGCCTGCGCAGGTTCTCGATCGCCGGACCGGGCGTCACCGCCAGCGCCAGCGCCGAGGCATAAGCCGCGACCATGCCCTCGTGATAGCCGAGGACGCCGAGGTACGGGACCCCGAACTCGCCGTAGCCGGTGCCGGGGGCGGTCGCGCTCGGCGACATGCCCCAGACCGGGTAGCCCAGTTCCTCGAGCGCATGCAGGCGCTGCAGGCTCGCGTGGACCAGGTCGTTGCGGCCCAGGCTCTCGGGCGCGTAACGAGCCTCATCGACCACGAGCGTCGGCATCAGCGCCTCGAACATGCTGCCGCCCCAGGACGGCAGGTAGCGGTAGGGGCCGTGCTCGTACCAGCCGCCGATCACTTCCTGGCCGCGGATCCGCCTGAGCTCGCGCCCCTTGGGCGGCTGGGTCTGCCAGCCCTCCTCGGGCCGCAGCGTGCGCTCGAGCTTGAACCAGTGCGTCTCGGGCACGTCGCCCTTGCCGATCGCGATCAGGCTCAGCACGCGCGCCTCGGTGTACAGCAGGCCGTAGTGATACTGCGACGGGCAGCCCAGATTGACGTAGTAGCCGTGGCTGATCAGGCCGAGCGCCGGGTCGTAGAGCCAGCCGTAGTCGCCGTCCTGGATCAGGCGGCTGGCCGGCCCGGCGAGCTCCGGGAAGGCCTGGCGCACGACCATCAGACCGGCGGTGAGCCAGCCGGAATCGACCGAGGAGACGAAGTTGCTGCTGCGCTCGAGGGTCGTCGTATCGTAATAGTTGTAGAAGAAGCCATTCAGCCGCTCGAGACCGGACAGCGTCCGCAGCGCCCGGTCGATCAGTCCGACGGCGTCGGGCCGGCCGAGCAGGCCCATCTTCTCGGCGCCGGCCACCGCCATCAGCCAGATCCCTACGGTGCTCGGGCTGGTGTAGTCGCCGATCCGGGCCCCCGCGGGATCGGCGCCCGAGCCGGCGAAGATCACGTGGTCGACCGGCAGGCCATGCTCGCGATCGGTCATCGCGGCGAGGCCCTGCCAGGTGGCGCGCGCGATCTGCCCGAGGAAGGCGGCATCGTCCCCGCCCTGCGGCGGCGGCGCGCTCAGGCCGGTCGGCCAGCCGCGCAGCCGGCCGGCGACCGCGGCGCGGGCCGCCTCCTTGCCGCCATGCGCCTGCTCCCAGGCGTCCTTCTGCGGGGTCGCGACCGGGTCGGACGCCGACGGGCCCGGCCGCCCGGTCCGGACCAGCGCAAGGCCGTCGACGTAGAGCGCGCCCGAGAGCGCCTCGGTGGGCCGGGAATCGACCGCCAGCACGATCTCCTCGAGCCCGGTCCAGGCCCGGATGCCGGCGATCCGGTTGAGCGGCACCCGGACGTCGCGCCAGTGATCGCCGATGCCCTCGACCAGCGAGCTGCCGCTCTCGACCATGTTCGGCCGGTCGGGGCGCGGCCGCTGGAACCCGACCTCGAGCGCGTGGGCGGCCCCGGCGCCGGGATCGCCCCTGACCCGGAGTTCCAGGTGGTCGTAGGCGCTGGCGTCGAGCCGGTCGAGCTTGATCCGCACGCCGGCGCGCCCGCGCCGGCCGGGATCTAGCCGGTAGGCCAGGCGGAGCGCGGGCGTCTGGCCGTCGCCCTC
>DATAOG010000044.1:0-1699 GCA_036265855.1 Geminicoccaceae bacterium
AAGCAGTTCGACGTGATCGTGACCGACAATCTGTTCGGCGACCTGCTCTCCGACTGCGCCGCGATGCTGACCGGCTCGCTCGGCATGCTGCCCTCGGCCTCGCTAGGCGCGCCGGGCCCCGACGGCAAGCGCAAGGCGCTATACGAGCCGGTCCACGGCTCGGCGCCGGACATCGCCGGCAAGGGCGTCGCTAACCCGATCGCGATGCTGCAGAGCTTCTCGATGATGCTCCGCTATTCGTTCGACCAGGATCAGGCGGCCGATCTGCTCGATGGCGCGATCGCCAAGGTCCTGGCGGGCGGGCTTCGGACCGCCGACATCATGCAGCCGGGCAAGGCCAGGGTCTCGACCTCGACCATGGGCGAGGCGATCGTCCGCGAGCTCGACAAAGCCGCCGCCTAACCGGCCGCCAAAGCTCGAAAAGCTCACCGGGCCTCCTTATCTGGCGATCTCGCCGCGCGCTTTGCGCGCCTAGTCGGGATCTGTGCCGGCCATGGACAGCCTGATCGCGCTTGTGACCGACCCCGCCGCCTGGGCGGCGCTCGCCACGCTGATCGTCATGGAGGTGGTGCTCGGGATCGACAACCTGATCTTCATCTCGATCCTGTCCAACAAGCTGCCCGAGCACCAGCGGGTCAAGGCGCGCCGGATCGGGATCGGGCTTGCGCTGATCCTGCGGCTCGCGCTGCTCGGCACGATCGCGGTGATTGTCCGGCTGACCCAGCCGGTCTTCGAGGCCTTCGGCCAGGGCTTCTCCTGGCGCGACCTGATTCTGATCGCGGGCGGCCTGTTCCTGGTCTGGAAGGCGACGACGGAGATCCACCACAACGTCGATCCCGATCCCGGCCCGGACCTGTTCGAGCCGAGCGCGCGGGTCGGGCTCGCGGCCGCGATCGCGCAGATCCTGGCGCTCGATCTGGTGTTCTCGATCGACAGCATCCTGACCGCGATCGGCATGACGCCGCACGTCCCGGTGATGGTGGTCGCGGTGGTCGTCGCGGTCGGGGTCATGTTGCTCGCCGCGACCCCGCTCGCGAACTTCATTCACGCCAATCCCACGATCGTGATGCTGGCGCTGGGCTTCCTCCTGCTGATCGGAACCATGCTGATCGCCGACGGCTTCGGCGTGCACGTGCCGCGCGGCTACATCTATACGGCGATGGCGTTCGCGGCCCTGATCGAGGGCCTCAACATGCTCTCCCGCCGCGCCCGCCGCAGGCGCGTCGCTGCGAAGGCGACCACGAGTCTGAAACGGCAGACCACCGGACGCCGGGCATAGCGCGCCCCGGCTGACCCGGTCGTTGCAGCCGGACGCCGCGGCGGCCGGCTCAGGGTTCGGTCCGGGGAAAATCGTCGGCGAAGCGGACGGAATCGGCGCCGATGAACCGGCGGATCCGGTCGAGCTCGGCCTCGAGGCGGCGCATGCGGCCGCGGGTCAAGCGCAGGCCCGACTCCAACCAGAGCGCCTTGACGTCCAGCGCGCCACGCTGCCGGTCGGCCTTCATGTCGATCCGGCCGGTCAGGCGCTCGCCCTCGAGCAGTGGGAAGACGTAATAGCCATAACGACGCCGGGCCTCCGGAACGAACACCTCGATCCGGTAGTCGAAGCCGAACAGGCGGGCAAGGCGCGCCCGGTCGCGCAAGAGCGGGTCGAACGGGTTGAGGATCCGCAGCCGCCGCCCCGGCTCGGGCAGTTCGC
>DATAOG010000045.1:0-3457 GCA_036265855.1 Geminicoccaceae bacterium
GTAGAGGAAGATAAGCGACCAGAAGTGCACGATCGACAGCCGGTACGAATACACCGGCCGGTTCGCCTGCTTCGGGATGAAGTAGTACATGATGCCGAGGAAACCGGCGGTCAGGAAGAAGCCGACGGCGTTGTGGCCGTACCACCACTGGGTCAGCGCGTCCTGGACACCGGCGAAGACGGAGTAACTCTTGGCGCCGAAGAACGAGACAGGGACCGAAAGATTGTTGAAGACGTGTAACAACGCAATCGTGACGATGAACGCCAAATAGAACCAGTTGGCGACGTAGATGTGCGGCTCGCGCCGGCGCACGAGCGTCCCCATGAAGATCACGAGATAGACGACCCAGACGAGCGTCAGCCAGAGATCGGTATACCACTCGGGCTCGGCATACTCGCGGCCCTCGGTGATGCCGAACACGTAGCCGCTCGCCGCCAGCACCAGGAACAGCTGATAGCCCCAGAACAGGAAGGTCGCGAGCGGCCGGCCGCCGAACAGGCTCGCCCGGCAGGTGCGCTGGACGACGTAGAGCGAGGTGCCGAGCAGCGCGTTGCCGCCGAAGGCGAAGATCGCGGCCGAGGTATGGACCGGGCGCAGGCGGCCGAAGGTCGTCCACTCGAGGCCGAGGTTGAGCACCGGGTAGGCGAGCTGGAGCGCGATGAAGGTGCCCATCGTGAACGCCACCACGCCCCAGAACAGCGTGGCGATCGTGAACCAGCGGACGACCTCCTCGTCGTACTCGACGGCGGCGCCCGCCGCCCGTTGCGCTATTGCAGCCATGTTCCTCCCCGCGCTGGATCGCCCCCCACCCTGGCGCGCCGACAGCAGTACGCTGCGGCCCCGACCGGCTCCTTGATTTGCATCAATTGCCTGGTCCGCCAGCTCGGCTTAATATACCGACTAGACTACAAGCCTGACGGCCTCTGCAAGCAACCAGTGGCTGCAAAGACGCGCTTGGGAGCAGAGAGCATGGCAGAAGCGGTCCCGGTCGGCGCGCCGGCGCCACGCATCAGAACCGTCGAGCTGGAGCGGCCCTGGGCCTGGCTCGCCTCCGGCTGGCGCGATCTGGTCGCCGCGCCCGTGGTCAGCCTCGCCTACGGCGTGCTGTTCGCGCTGATCGGCTGGGCGCTGACCTTCGGCCTGTGGTGGCTGGATGCGATCTACCTGATCCTGCCGCTCGGCGCTGGGTTCCTGATCCTGGGGCCGATCCTCGCGGTCGGCCTCTATGAGGTCAGCCGGCGGCGACAGCGGGGCGAGCCCGCAACGCTTGCCGCAGCGCTCGCGGCATTCCGGGTCAACTCCAGCCAGATCGCCTTCATGGGCGTGACGCTCTTGCTGCTGTTCCTCGCCTGGATCCGGCTCGCAGTCCTGATCTTCTTCCTGTTCTTCGGCCTGCGGCCGCCCTCGCTGCAAGATTTCGTGGGCCAGGTATTCTTCTCCGCCGGCAGCCTGCCGTTTCTGATCTTCGGCACGGCGGTCGGCGCCGTGCTCGCCGGTCTCGCCTTCGGGCTCAGCGCAGTCTCGATCCCGCTCCTGCTGGACCGGCCCGACGAGCACGTCGTTACGGCGATCGCGACCAGTTTCAAGGCGGTACTCGACAATCCGGCGACCATGCTGTTTTGGGCGGTGCTGATCGTGGTGTTCGTCGGCGCCGGGCTCGTGACCTTCTACCTCGGCCTGATCGTTGCGCTGCCATTGATCGGGTATGCCAGCTGGCACGCTTATCGCGATATCGTCGAATTCTGAGCGCCGGGTTTCTTACGATCCTGCCGCGGGAACGAAGCGATGCAAGTTCAGCCAGTCGGACCGTGGATCCTGGGCGCGCTGATGGCGCTGTTGAGCCTGCTCGGCCTGGTCATGGCCAACGGCGCCACGGACAACGGGTTCTATGCCGTCGGGCTGGTGTTCTTCGTGTTCGGGGTGCTGTTCATCTTCGGCCTGATCCGGACCTATACCGGCCGCTAGGCACGCGCTCGTCAGGGCCTCCGCGTGACCACGCGACCACAGCATCTGGTATGGTCTGCGCGTCCTAGCAACGAAATAGCGGATCCGGGGTTTCACGTTCCGCGACTCCCTGCTATAGCGTCCGGCATGCGACCGCGTGCCATGGGCTGAGGCTCTTGCAGATCACCAGGCTGCGCCTCGCCGGCTTCAAGTCCTTCGTGCATCCGACCGAGCTCGCGATCGAGCCCGGGCTCACCGGCATCGTCGGTCCGAACGGCTGCGGCAAGTCGAATTTGATCGACGCGCTCCGCTGGGTCATGGGCGAGACCTCCGCGCGCGGCCTGCGCGGCGGCGAGATGGACGATGTGATCTTCGCCGGCACGGGCGCGCGGCCGGCGTTCGATCTGGCCGAGGTCAGTCTGCGCCTCCAGGAGCCCGAGGCCGTGCTGCCGGGGCTCGGCCAGGTCGACGAATTCGATCTGTCGCGTCGGATCGGGCGGGGCGTCGGCTCGGTCTTCCGGGTCAACGGCAAGGAGCTGCGCGCCCGCGACGTCCAGCTGCTGTTCGCGGATGCCGCCTCGGGCGCGGCCAGCGCCGCATTCGTCAGCCAGGGCCGGATCGCTGCCCTGGTCGAGGGCAGGCCAGTCGACCGCCGGCGGCTGCTCGAGGAGGCCGCGGGCATCGGAGGCCTGCAGGCCAGGCGGCACGAGGCCGAGCTCAAGCTTCAGGGGGCCGAGGCCAACCTGGTCCGGCTCCAGGACCTGCTGCTGACGCTCCAGGAGCAGGAGCAGGGTCTGGCCAAGCAGGCCCGGCAGGCCGAGCGGTACCGAAAGCTCAGCGCCGCCTATCGCGAGGTCGAGGCGGCGCTGCTGGTCGGCCGCTGGCGCCTTGCTCGGACCGAGCTGGCCGGCGCCGAGGCCGCCCTCGAGGATGGCCGCGCCACGGCCTCGAGCGAGGCCGAGCAGCTCGTCGCCGCGCGCCGGCAGTACGAGCAGGCAGGCCGCGACCTGGCCGCGCTACGCGCGCGCGAGGCCGAATTGAGGACCGAGCAGGCCCGCCAGAGGGAACGCCTGGGCGTGGTCGACGATCAAGCCGCCCGGCTCGACGCCACGCGCACGCGACTTGCCGAGCGCGACCGGCAGATCGAAGGCGACCTGGCGCATGGTCAGGCGGCGCTCGAAGACGCACGGGAGACCTGGGAGCGGCTCGCGGCCGAGCGCCGGAGCCTGGCCGATGCGATCGCGGGACACGGCCGCGACCTCGAGCAGGCGGCGACCGCGGCCGACGCGGCGGACCTTGCGGTCCGCGCCGCGGACGCGGAGCTGCGCCAGGCGCTGGCGCTGGTCGCCGAAGCCGAGGCGGCGCTGCAGCAGCTGACCGCCCGGCGCTCGGAGGCGGTCCGCGACCAGCAGGCGGTGCATAACGCCGAGCGGGCAGTCGAGGAGCGGCAGGCGGCGCTTGGCGAGCCCGGGCCCGGCGGCGGGGAGCTTGGCGACATCGAGGCGCTGGAGAG
>DATAOG010000046.1:0-4344 GCA_036265855.1 Geminicoccaceae bacterium
GCAGGAGCACCTGAACAACGTGTTCGGCGCGCGGCTCCTGATCACCTCGCTCGGCGCCGCCGAGGGGCCATCGGTCGAGTTCCTCGACTATCTCGCGCCGAGCACCGGTCGGCCCATGCCGGAGGGCAGCGAGGCGAACGATCTCTGGCACTGGCACGTCAACATGGCGACCGGCGACATCAAGGGCCTCGAGGCGAAGCTGCGCAACGCCGGCGCCGCGTTCGTCTCGCCGGGCGTGATCGAGATGCCGGACGACGGCCTGCATCTCGGCCGCGCGTTGATGGCGCTCAGCCCCGAAGGCCACGCATTCCTGGCCTTCCAGCCCGCATCCTGAGGCCCGCGCTCGGCCGCAGGCGATTGCGGCTGACGAGCGCTGGCCGTCCCCATATGTAGCGGCGAGCGCTTTGCGGGGAACGATGCATGATCGATGCGGGCGGGGCGGTGCCGTGGCCGATCCGGGCGATCCTGTTCGACAAGGACGGCACGCTGATCGACTACCGGGCGACCTGGCAGGCGGCCAATCGGGCTGCCGCCCTCGACCTCGCGGCCGCGGCCGGCCTCGAGCAGGCTTTCGCCGACGAGCTCCTGCGCCGGCAGGGCTATGAGCCCGCAACCGGCGAGTTCGCGGCCGACAGCCCTCTGCTCTGGGCGACCAACGCCGAGATCGCGGCCCGCTGGACCCTCTCGCCGGAGCTCGAGGGCGTCCACGACGTCCACGAGCGGGTCGAGCGCTGCTTCGCCGATCAGGCGGCGTTTCCGCCGGTGCCGGTGACCGAGCTCGCACCGTTGTTCGACCGCCTGGCGGCGCGCGGCCTCCTGCTCGGGGTCGCGACCATGGACGGCACCGCGGCGGCCGAAGCAAGCCTGGTCAGGCTCGCGGTCCGTGATCGGATCGCGTTCCTGGCCGGCGCCGACAGCGGCTATGGCCTGAAGCCGGAGCCGGGCATGGTGCTGGGCTTCTGCGCCGCGCTCAAGCTCGCCCCGTCCGAGGTGCTGGTGGTCGGCGACCATCCGGCCGACCTTGCGATGGCGCGCGCCGCCGGCGCCGGGTTCGCGGTCGCGGTGCTGACCGGCGGCTGTCCGCCCGCCGCGCTGCGCGGGCAGGCTGACCTGGTCCTGCCGAGCATCGCCGAGCTCGAGGCCGGCCTCGATCGCTGGTCCGGCTGGGGCGAGCGCCGCCCGGGGACTCCATCGGTTGAGCGTTAACGGCGGCCGCGGCCGCGCCCCGGTCGGTGCAGCTCCCGGCCTCGTGTGCGGCTCAGTTGCGGGCGCAGTCCTCGGGCCCGGCCTGCAGGCAGGCGCAGTCGGCGCCGCAGGCCTCGAGGTAGGCATCGAGCGCCTGGAGCAGGACCTCCTGGGTGCTCTGCTGGCGGCGCGCGCTGAAGACCTTGAGGCGCCGGTGGCGCTCGCGGTCGAGGCGAAGCGTCAGCGCGAGCCGGGGTTCACGGGAGGCGCCGGCCCGCCGGCGCCCGGGCGAGCGCGCCGGCGCCGCATCGGCCGCAAGCGGGCCGGGCGCTGGTACGCCGTTGGCGTGCGCCGCCCCGAGTGCTGCCGGTGCCGGCAACGGCTGGCTGAGCTCGATGCCGGCGTGCGCGAAGCCGCCGGTCGGGATCGCCTGGCCCTTGCGGACCAGAAGATCGCTGGTCAGCCTGGCGCGCCGGCTCACGCCTTGAGCTCCTCGAGGCTCGTCCGGCGGCCGAAGCCCTGCAGCATCGGCTGCAGGAACACGCGCTGGCGCTCGCGCTTCTCGAGCTGGCCAGCGATGTAGTCCCAGAGCAGCCGGATCTCCCTGGCCGAGCGGCCGTCGGGCTCGAGCTCGCAGACCGTGCGGCCGTCGATCATCGAGGTCGCGAAGTCGACCCGCTGCTGGATGAACACGGGCGCCATGGTGCCGTGCTGGGACAGCGCGATCACCGCATCCGAGGTGATCTTGGCGCGCAGGTTGGCGGCGTTGATCACGAACACCATGCCGCAGTGCGCGCGCTCGACCATGTCGACGGTGCCGGCGACCGCGCGCAGGTCGTGCGGGCTCGGCCGGGTCGGGATGATCACGAGCCCGGCGACGTTGATCACGCGCTGGATCGCCATGTTGATCGCGGGCGGCGTGTCGATCACGACCAGCCGGCAGCCCTCGAGCCGCAGCCGCTCGATGTCGCCCGGCAGCTGCGCGAGCGTGGTCGAGGCGAAGGCCGGCGCCGCGCTCTGGCGCGCGTTCCACCAGGCCGCGAGCGAGCCCTGGGGATCGGTATCGATCAGCGCGACCGGCCCGTGGCCCGCGAGCTCCGCCTGGACCGCCAGGTGCCCGGACAGCGTGGTCTTGCCCGAGCCGCCCTTTTGCGAGCAGAGCGCGACGACGTGCATCGAAGGGTCTCCCCCCACCCGCCGTCGCCGGCAAGCGACGGCTACCGCTGGCGCCCCGGGCGCCAACAAGCCATTCCCGCCGATTGTCCGCGATGCCGGCTAATATGCTGTTAAAAGATCGTCCTTTCTCCAAGCTTATCCTGGCACCCCCCCCGACCCCGATGCCCTCGACTGGGATCACGCTGGAGCCCTTGACCTCGGTCAAGCGGGCCGGCTTCTATCGGAGGGCAGCTCGGGAGGGAAAGATGCGGCTGGGGGGCAAGGTGGCGATCGTGACCGGGGCCGGATGCGGGTTCGGCGAGGGGATCGCGAAGCTGTTCGCGGCCGAAGGCGCGAAGGTGCTGGCCGCCGACATCGACGGTGCCCGCGCCGAGCGGGTCGCGGGCGAGATCGGCCAGGCGGCGCGCGCCTCGAGGGCCGACGTCGCCAAAGGTCCGGACGTAGCGCGCATGGTCCAGGACACGCTGTCCGCGTTCGGCCGGCTCGACGTCGTGGTCAACAACGCCGGCATCACCTACCGCAACCAGCCGATGCTGAACGTCGACGAGGCGACCTACGACCGCGTGTTTGCGGTCAACGTCAAATCAATCTACTGGAGCGCAATCCACGCGATCCCGGTGTTTCGCCGGCAGGGCGGCGGCTGCTTCGTCAATATCGCGTCCACGGCCGGGCTCAGGCCGCGCCCGGGGCTCACCTGGTACAACGCGACCAAGGGCGCTGTGATCACGATGAGCAAGTCGATGGCGGTCGAGCTCGCGCCCGACCGGATCCGGGTCAACGCGATCTGCCCGGTGCTCGGCGAGACCGGGCTCACGGCCGAGTTCATGGGCGGCGATACGCCGGAGCTGAGAGCCAAGTTCGTCGCCACGATCCCGCTCGGGCGCATGAGCCTGCCCAAGGACATCGCGGCCGCGTCGCTGTTCCTCGCCTCGGACGAGGCCGAGTTCCTGACTGGCGTCGCCCTCGAGGTCGACGGCGGCCGCTGCATCTGAGCGGGACGCTGACGATGGTGGGAGCGAGCATGCGCGCGGTGCTGCTGAAGGGCTTCGGCGGCCCGGAGGTTCTGGAGCTCGGCAAGGCGCCTCGGCCGAGCCCCGGCCTGGGCCAGGTCCTGATCCGGATCGCGGCGACCAGTGTCAACCGGGCGGACCTGCAGCAGCGCGCGGGCAACTACGCGCCACCGCCGGGCGAGAGCGAGATTCTTGGGCTCGAGTGCGCGGGCGTGATCGAGGCGCTGGGCGATGGCGTCGGCGGCTGGCGGGTCGGCGACCGGGTGATGACGCTGCTCGGCGGCGGCGGTTACGCGGAGTATGCCACGGCGGCCGCGGGCACGCTGATGCCGATCCCGGATCACCTCGACCTGGTCCGGGCGGCGGCGATCGCCGAGGTTTGGATCACGGCCTTTCTCAACGTCTTCCGCGAGGCCGGGCTGCGGCCGGGCGAGACGCTGCTGGTGCACGGCGGCGCGTCCGGGGTCGGCACGGCCGCGATCCAGCTCGCCAAGGCGCTGGGCCCCTCGCCCGTGCTCGTGACCGTCGGCAGCGAGGACAAGGCCGAGGCCTGCCTCGGGCTCGGCGCCGACCGCGCCATTCTCTACAAGAGCGAGGATTTTTCGAGCCGCGTGCGCGAGCTGACCGGCGATCACGGCGCCGACGTGATCCTCGACCACATCGGCGCGGCCTATCTGGAGCCCAATCTCGCCTGCCTCGCGCTCTATGGCCGGCTCGTGATCATCGGGCTGCTGGGCGGCGCCAGGGCCGAGCTCAACATCGGCCGGCTCATGATCAAGCGCCAGCGGATCGTGGGCTCGGTGCTGCGCGCCAGGCCCGTCGAGGAGAAGGCCGAGATCACGACCGCCTTCCGCGAGCAGGTCCTGCCCCGGTTTGCAAGCGGCGAGCTGAAGCCCGTGATCCACACGGTCCTGCCGCTCGCCGAGGTCCGCCAGGCGCACGAGCTGATGGCCGCGAACGCCAACACCGGCAA
>DATAOG010000047.1:0-9163 GCA_036265855.1 Geminicoccaceae bacterium
GCGATCCGGCCCTGAAGGTCGTCGCGGCCGACCATGCGGAACACGTTCGTGAGGCCTCGCTCGGTCAGCACGGGATTGGTGGCCTCGGTCGCGATCATCAGGAGACCGGCGTTGGCATAAACCTGCGAGGCCGGAATCGCGGCGCCCGAGCATTGGTGGCCAAACACCGCCACGACGCCGGCCGCGACCAGTTTGGTGGCGGCGGCCACGGCCTGCTCGCCGTCGCAAAAATCGTCGGCCTCCACCACCTGGAGCATCTGGCCGAGCACGCCGCCCCGGGCATTGAGGTCGGCGACCGCGAGCCTGAACGCCTCCTTGGTGGCCGCTCCAGGCCAAGCGTAGGGCCCGGTCAATGGCGTGCCCAGCCCGATCAGGGTCTCGGCAGAGCCGGGTGCAGCGCCGGCGAGAACCAGGGCAACTAAAGGCCAGAGCAGCGCACCGAAGTTCCTCATACTGCATTCCCCACCGGCGGCCTTTTCCAATCCTGATACCATATGTCACCGCCTGTGGCGGAAATTTGGGGCAGAGCCGATCGTACTTCGACGGCTAACCCGTGAAACGCCTGCAATCGTGGCTCAATTCGCCGTCATTGATTGCGGAGCACCCCACCTGGCGAGCATCATCATCCGGAACCTCGATCAGACAATCGAAGCTCGGCTTGGCTGCGCACGGTCCGACATGACGGCTCCATGGCAGAGGACGCCGCCCGAGGCATCCTGCGGATGGCGCTCAGCGAAGAGCTTGGCCCCACCTGCGATCTGGCGACCGCGATCCCCCGGCGGCTCTCTTCCTCGGCGGTGTTGACCTGCCCCCTCGCGGGTGCACGGCATCGCCAATCTCTACGTCGCCGACGGCTCGGTCTTCCCCACCTCCGGCAGCGCCAACCCGACGCTCACGATCGTGGCGCTGGCGCTGAGACTGGCGGCGCATCTGAAGCAGCAGCTGACGGCCTGATTCCTAGTTGATGACATCGGCGCGCACGGCGGTACCGCCCTTCCAGACGTACCAGACGAACGTCGCGTGGCCGCTGACGTCGCCCTTGGCATCGAACCCGATCCGACCCAGCACAGTGTGCCGTCGTGGAGGATGGCGATCCGCTTGCCGCTCCACCGTCCCGCGAGAAGATCGCCGGCGATTCGGCCCTGGACGTCATCCCGGCCGACCATGCGGAACACGTTCGTGAACCCTTGCTCGGTCAGCAAGGGGTTGGTGGCTTCGGTCACGATCATCAGAATTCCGGCGCCAGCATAGATCTTCGAGGCCGGAATCGCGGCGCCCGAGCACTGGTGGCCGAAGACCGCGACCACGCGGGCGGCCAGGAGCTTGTTGGCGGCGGCGGCGGCCTGCTCGCCGTCGCAATAATCGTCAGCTTCGATCACCTGGACGGTCTGGCCGAGCACGCCCCCGCGGGCATTGAGGTCAGCAATGGCGAGCTCGAAGGTCTCCTTGGTCGTCCCTCCCGGCCAGGAATAGGGGCCGGTCATCGGCGCACCCAGACCGACCAGGATTTCCGCCCTCGCCGGTCCGGCACCGACGAGGGCAAGCGCAGCAACAAGGCAAAGCAGTGCGCCAAAATCCCCCATCTCCTCAACCTCCACCGGCCGCCCCTTTCCTAGCCCTCATACCATAAGTCGTCCCTTGCGGTGGAAATTAGGGGACGAGTAAATCGCACCTGGGCCCGACTTAGGCGCCGGACCACCGGCGCTGGCGGCCCGGTCGCGGCCCGCCGGCCGCCAGGGTTGACGCCGGCCGCGCGGGCACACACCTGTCACGGGCGGGGTGTGCATGGATCGGGGCATGGACAAGAAGAGCCACTTCAACGCCTGGTACGTGATGATCGCGATCCTGGCGATCCTGGTTGTCCAGGCGGTTTTCCAGGAGGCGCGCCAGACCGAGTATCTGCCGTACAGCCAGTTCACGTCGTACCTGCAGGCCGGCAAGGTCGACGAGCTCACGATCACCGAGACCCGGATCATCGGCACTCTGAAGGACGCCAGCCCGGGTCAACCCAGCCAGTTCGTCACCACCCGGGTCGATCCCAATTTTGCCGCCCAGCTCGAGAAATACGGGGTCAAGTTCAAGGGCGGCAGCGACGAGAACTTTCTGACCACGCTGCTGTCCTGGGTCCTGCCCGCGCTGATCTTCTTCGGCATCTGGATTTTTCTGCTGCGCCGGATGTCGATGGGCGGCATGGGTGCCGGCGGCCTGATGTCGATCGGCAAGAGCCGCGCCAAGATCTATGTCGAGAAGGACACCAAGACCACGCTTGCCGACGTCGCCGGGGTCGACGAGGCCAAGGCCGAGGTCCAGGAGATCATCGATTTTTTGAAAGATCCGAAGCGGTACAGCGCGCTCGGCGCCCGGCTGCCGCGCGGCGTGCTGCTGATCGGACCGCCTGGCACCGGCAAGACGCTGCTCGCGCGCGCGGTCGCCGGCGAGGCGGGCGTCACGTTCCTGTCGATCTCGGGCTCCGAGTTCGTCGAGATGTTCGTCGGCGTCGGCGCCGCCCGGGTGCGCGATCTGTTCGAGCAGGCAAGCAAGCTGGCGCCCTGCATCATCTTCATCGACGAGCTCGACGCTATGGGCCGGGCGCGCGGCATCGGCCCAATGGCCGGCGGCCACGACGAGAAGGAGCAGACCCTGAACCAGCTCCTGGTCGAGCTCGACGGCTTCGATCCGAGCCAGGGCATCATCCTGCTCGCGGCCACCAACCGGCCCGAGATTCTCGACCCGGCGCTGCTGCGGCCTGGCCGCTTCGATCGCCAGATCCTGGTCGACCGCCCCGACAAGCAGGGCCGGATCCAGATCCTCCAGGTGCACGTCAAGAAGATCAAGCTCGACGTCAACGTCAGCCTCGAGCAGGTGGCGGCGCTGACGCCGGGCTTCACGGGCGCCGACCTCGCGAACCTGGTCAACGAGGCGGCGCTGCTCGCGACCAGGCGGCGGGCAACCTCGGTGACGCTCGCCGACTTCACTGCCGCGATCGAGCGGATCGTGGCCGGGCTCGAGAAGAAGAACCGGCTTCTCAACCCCAAGGAGCGCCGCGTGGTCGCCTACCACGAGCTCGGTCATGCGCTGGTCGCGCTGACCCTGCCAGGCGTCGATCCGGTCCATAAGGTCTCGATCATTCCGCGCGGGGTCGGGGCGCTCGGCTACACTATGCAGCGGCCGACCGAGGACCGGTTCCTGATGACCACCGACGAGCTCGAGAACAAGATGGCCGTGCTGCTCGGCGGCCGGGCGGCGGAGGAGCTGGTCTTCGGCGAGATTTCGACCGGCGCCGCCGACGATCTGATCCGGGTCACCGACATCGCGCGCAGCATGGTCACGCGCTACGGCATGGACCCGACGCTCGGCCAGGCGGCGTACGAGACCGAGCGCGGCAGCTTTCTCGGCATGCCGAGCGAGGGCGGCGGCCGGCGCTTCAGCGAGGATACCGCGCGCGAGATCGACGTCGCGGTGCGCGAGCGGGTCGACAGGGCCTACCAGCGGGCGCTCGAGATTCTGCGCAAGCGGCGGACCGAGCTCGAGGCGCTGGCGCGCAAGCTGCTCGAGAAGGAGACGCTCACCGCCGACGAGCTGCCCCGGCCGACGCCGCCGCCAGAGGCAGAGGCCGCCTAGCCGCGCCGGCTCCTCCACCGGGCCATCGGCATGGCCGTTGATGCGCGCCAGCTGTGGCGCGTGACTCTGAGCTTCACCCTGCTCCTCGCTCCGGCCGGTTGCGCCAGGCTCGATGCCGAGCAGGCGCGGCTCTGCGAGCGCGTCATCCCGGCGGTCGAGGAGGTCGAGGCGCCGGTCGAGATCCTCCGCAGCGAGCCCGACCCGAGCGCCGCCCATGGCGTGGTCGTGCGCTACCGGGTCGCGGAGCCCGCGGGCCAGGCGCCAGCGCACTGGATCGCCTGCCGCTTCGGCGGCGGCGGCTTCGAGCGGGATCGCCTGACGCTCACTGGCGTCACGACCGACCAGGCGGGCGCGCTCTCGGACATCCAGGTCTATCTGCTCCGGCAGTACTGGCTCGGTCTCTACGAGGGCCAGGCGCAGGCCGCGACCGGCGAGGCACCGCAGGTCCAAGGCCCGACCCGCGATCTGCTCTATGCCTGCCAGCTCGCGGTCAACGCGCTCACCGTCGGCTGCCTCTACGGTCTGCTCGCGATCGGCTACAGCCTGGTCTACGGCATCGTCGGCAAGATCAACCTTGCGTTCGGCGAGATCGCGATCGTCGGCGCCTACGCCGCATTCATCGGCGTCGCCCTGTTCGCCCTGCTCGGCGCCGGCACCGTGCCGTTGGCGGTCTTTGCCCTGCTGCTGGTGGTCGCCGCCGTCGGCGGCGTGCACGGTCTCGCGACCGAGCGGCTGGTCTTCCGGCCGCTCCGCGAGACGCCTTCCCAGGCGCCGCTGATCGCGACCGTCGGTCTCGCGATCCTGCTTCAGGAATATCTGCGGCTCACCCAGGGTGCCGCCGACCGCTGGATCCAGCCGGTCTTCTCCGAGGCCCATGAGCTCGCCGACGGCGCCGGCTTCACGGTCACGGTCAGCACCTCACAGGTCTTGATCCTCGGGCTCACGGGCGGGCTCTACGCCGGGCTGTGGCTGTTGATGGCGCGCAGCTCGTTCGGGCGCCAGGCGCGGGCCTGCGCCGATGACGCTCTGATGGCGGCGTTTTGCGGCATCAACGTCGAGCGGGTGACCGCGCTGACCTTCTCGCTCGGCGCGGTCTATGCCGCGATCGCGGGCTTCGTCGTGCTGATCCGCTACGGCGGGGTCCGCTTCTATGACGGCTTTGTGCTCGGCTTCAAGGCGCTGACCGCGGCGATCCTGGGCGGCATCGGCTCGGTCCCGGGCGCGATGCTGGGCGGCCTTTTGATCGGCGCGCTCGAGACCTTCTGGGCCGGCTACTTCAGCATCGCCTACAAGGACGTGGCGGTGTTCGGCCTGCTCGCCGCGATCCTGGTCTGGCGGCCGCAGGGCCTGCTCGGCCAGCCGGTGCGGCTCGCCAACGACCGCTTCGTCCAGCGCCGGCCGTGAGCGTGAGCGGCGACTGATGGTCCGATGTCAACAGCGCGCTCACGCGTGCAGAGGCGCGGCTCGATGCGACCGCTCACCTTAGGATCGGCTCGAGCGGGGCGTCGGACAGCGGCTCGGAGCCGCGCTCGGTCACGAGTGAGGTGCGCCCGAGCGTCATCGCCAGTCCGGCCTCGCTGTCCATCAGGATCATGTGCAGGAAGAAGACCATGCCCGGCGCGACCTCGACCGGGTTGGCGGCGTAGAACATCGGCCAGTCCATCCAGGACGGCGGGTAGACGGCGCCCAGCGAATAGCCGCAGGCGTTCAGCCGGTGCGCGCCGAAGCCGTGGCGGTCGAACACGGCGGCGTGGGCCTCGAACACCTCGCCCATGGCCGTGCCGGGCACGAGCTTCGCCTCGCAGGCGAGCAGCGCCTCCGCGCAGGCGGCGTGCATCGAGAGCTGGCGGGGCGGGGGCGCGCCGACCAGGAGCGTGCGCATCAGACAGGCGTGGTACTGCCGCCAGACGCCCGCGAACTCCAGCGTCAGCTGGTCCTCTCGCTCGAGCCGGCGGCGACCGGATTTGGAGCGGCAGAGCAGCGCGTCGCGACCCGAGCCGATGATGAACGGGTTGCCGGGATAGTCGCCGCCGGCCCGAAGGACGGCCCCCTGCATCGCGGCCAGGATCTCTCCCTCGTCGGCCCCTGGCCGGGTCTCGGCGATTGCCGCCTCGAGCGCGGCATCGGCGAGCTCGGCCGCCCGGCGGACGAACCCGATCTCGGCCGGCGACTTGACCAGGCGCAGCCGGTCGACGAGGTCGGAAGCATCCTGCGCCTGGGCGAAGCGCTCGAGCGCGGCATCGAGCCTCTTGCCGTTGGCCGCGGTCAGCCCGTGGCTCTGGTATTCGACGCCCAGGTTTTTCCCGGACAGGCCCTGGTCGGCGAGCAGCGCCCGGAGCTGACGCGCGGGATCGCTGTCCGCGCGGTCGACCCAGATCCGGATGTCCTGGATAATGGAGGTGTGCTGCGCCTGACGCAGATCCGGCGCCCGGGTCAGCAGCACGAGCTCGCCGTCGGCGCGCAGCACCAGACACTGGAAGAAGCAGTAGCCGAAGCTGTCGTAGCCGGTGAGCCAGTACATGCTCTCCTGCTTGAACAGCAGCAGCGCATCGATGCCGCGCGCGGCCATCGCTGCAAGGGGCCGTCGCGTCCGCTCGCGGAATTCTTCGCGGGCGAAGTGAAGCGCCATGACTGGATTCCGGGATTTCTTAGCGGAAACTAGCCTGACCGGGCGTTAGGAGTCGATGGTCACGCTCGGGCACACATGCTGCTGACCGACGAACCTCCGGAGCATGGCCCTGGACAGAGGCGCCGATTGGCTGGGGATCGGCCTCTATACTGAGGCTTCGCATCTGCTCACGTTGCCAGCGGCGATAGTGCGTCGCTGGCTCGGCGGCTAGCGGTCGGCCGGCGGTGAATATCCCCTTTTTGGGCGCCCCAGCTGCCAAAGCTCGAGAGCCAGCTGGGTCTGGGCTTTCTGGACGTGATGCAGCTCCGGATCGTCGCGCGGCTCGCAAGCGAAACCAGGATCAGCCCACAGCAGCTGCGCCGGGCGCATTGCAACTGGCGGGGCAACTGGTCCAGCATAACCATCCCTTCGCCACCGCGAGCTTTCGGACGGAGGCATGCGCCTGTTCCTGGAGATCGGTCGCGAGACCGGGGAACCCGAGCTCTACGGCGTTCTGGGCAACCAGTACCGGTTCCACCGGATCGTTGAGCCCCAGCTTTCGCGACGTGGACCTCGACGCTGAGGTCACGCGCTGGTGGCCGCTCGGCCGGCAGCGCCTGGTCGCGCTCGATCCACAGCGATCCTTCGGGGCCCCGATCGTCAGCAAGAGCGGTATCCCGACGGCGACGCTGGCCAGAGCCGTGGAAGCCGAAGGATCGATCCGCGAGGTGACCTGCTGGTATCCGGTAACGGAGCGCGAGGTTCGGGACGCGAACGTCTTCGAGCGGCGCCTCTCCGGTCCGCCGGCGCGCCGGATGGCGGCGTGAAGGTCCTGATCGGTTACACCCCACATCGCCCGCGCCCTCGCGGCCATGGCCCGATCACCGTGCCCAGATAGGTCCGTGCCGCTCAGGATGCTAGTGCCGCCCAGCACAACCGAAGCGATCAGGGGCAATAGGTATAGGGCGCCCATGGCCTCCCGGCTGCGTCTTTTGGGACAGGGATCGCGCTCCCAAACGGCCGGCTTCAGGCCCCCACGTCGGCGGCCCCTTCTTCGCTGGTTACGAAAGAAACCTGACCAGACGCTCGAGCGCTGCTCACTCTATTGCATCGCTCTCAGCACGAACTCGAGCGTCGTCTCCGCCTGCGATCGCGGCCACCGGCGGCATCGCAAGGGCCGGCAGGGAGTTACCCACAGGTTTCGTTCATCGAAAGCTTTCCGCCCGGGCCGGCGGAGCGTATAAGGCGGCCGGCGGCACAGCGGGGGTGACGGGCGATGGCGGAGCTGGCGACTTCATTCCGGCAGGAGAAGCGGGACGCGGGCGACCGGCAGCGCGCGCTCGATGCGGCAATCGGCCAAATCGAGCGGGCGTTCGGCAAGGGCTCGGTGATGAAGCTCGGCCAGCGCGAGCGCGCGGTCGAGATCGAGACCATCTCGACTGGCTCGCTCGGGCTCGATCTCGCGCTCGGGGTCGGCGGCCTGCCGCGCGGCCGGATCGTCGAGATCTACGGCCCGGAATCGTCGGGCAAGACCACGCTGACGCTGCATTGCATCGCGGAAGCGCAGAAGGCGGGCGGCGTCTGCGCCTTCGTCGACGCCGAGCACGCCCTCGACCCGGGCTATGCGAGAAAGCTCGGCGTCAACATCGACGAGCTCCTGATCTCGCAGCCCGACACCGGCGAGCAGGCGCTCGAGATCGCCGACACCCTGGTGCGTTCGCTCGCGGTCGACCTCGTGGTGATCGACAGCGTCGCGGCCCTGGTGCCCAAGGCCGAGCTCGAGGGCGAGATGGGCGATTCCCACATGGGCCTGCAGGCGCGGCTGATGAGCCAGGCGCTCCGCAAGCTCACCGCCTCGATCCACCGCTCCAACTGCATCGTGATCTTCACCAACCAGATCCGTCAGAAGATCGGCGTGATGTTCGGTAATCCCGAGACCACGACCGGCGGCAACGCGCTCAAGTTCTACGCCTCGGTCCGTCTCGACATCCGCCGGATCGGCCAGATCAAGGAGCGCGAGCAGGTGGTCGGCAACCAGACCCGGGTCAAGGTGGTCAAGAACAAGGTGGCGCCGCCGTTCCGGGTGGTCGAGTTCGACATCATGTACGGCGAGGGCATCTCGAAGACGGGCGAGCTGCTCGATCTCGGGGCGCGCGCGGGAATCATTGAGAAGTCGGGCTCCTGGTTCTCCTACGACAGCCAGCGGATCGGCCAGGGGCGCGAGAACGCCAAGGCCTATCTCAAGGAGCACTCCGAGGTCGCGGACGCGATCGAGACCGCGATCCGCGCCCAGGCGGGGCTCGGCGGCGCCGAGGTCGCAATCGACCTGCTCGACGAAGATCGCGAGATCGGCGTAGACTGAGCGGTCGCTCAACGCCGGCGCACGGCCTCCGTGCCGGTGATGAGCTCGAGCAGTTCGCCGGTGATCTGCTCCTGACGCAGCCGGCCCTCGAGCCCCCGGAGCTCCGAAAGGCGCTGGTCGAGCTTGTCCCGTGCCGACTGCATCGTGGCAAGCCGGGCGCTGTTCTCGCTGGCGAAGCTCTCCATGGCGGCATGGGCGAGTAGGGCAAACAGGTATTCCTCGATCAGGCCCTCGATCAGGACGCCGGGCGCGAGATTGGTGAGCGGCGGCGCGGTCGGGCGCGCCGAGGCGAACGCCTTAAGGTCGACCGGCAGCAGCGACTGACGCTCGAGCGTGCGCCGGCCGCCGCCCTGATGGCGAAAGAACAGAAGCTCGACCGTGGCCACGCGGCCGCGCCCGACGCGCTCGCCGAGGGCGTCGGCGAGCTTGCGCGCGATATCGGTGACCGCGGCGACGTGGGTGGCCATGCCGGTCGCGAACGCGGGGCGCAGCCCCCGCTCCTCCAGCAGCGCCCGGCCGCGACCGCCGGCCACGAACAGGGCCTCGGCGCGCCCGCCCAACGCGTCCGCGAG
>DATAOG010000048.1:0-1945 GCA_036265855.1 Geminicoccaceae bacterium
GCGGTGCCAATCGCATACGCCGGCAGCGGCTCGAGCCGCTTCGGCCAGGCCACCTCGAGGCGCCGGAACGCCCAGGCGAAGCTGAGGCAGAGCGCCACGAACATCAGCTGCCCGAGCTCGACGCCGAGATTGAAGAACAGGAGCGCCAGCGGGATCTCGGCCGCCGGCAGACCGACCTGCCCGAGCGCGCTCGCGAACCCCAGCCCGTGCAGCAGGCCGAAGACGAAGGCGATCAGCCAGGGCAGGCGGTAAGCGAGGCCGATCCGGCCCTGGCGGGCGTGCAGGATCTCGGCCGCGAGGAACACGATGCTGAGCGCGATCGCGGCATCGACCGGCCGCGGCGGGACGTCGATCACGCCGAGCGTCGCGAGTGCCAGCGTCAGGCTGTGGGCGACCGTGAACGCGGTCACGGTTTTGACCAGCATCCACGGCCCGCGGACGATCAGCAGCAGCCCGAGCACGAACAGCAAATGGTCGATGCCGAACAGGATGTGGTCGATGCCGAGGACCAGGTATCGGCGGGCGGCGTCCGCGAGTGAGCCGGAGCCGGCGCGGAGCGCCGCGAGCGGCACCTCGATGCCGGCGCCGCTGGCGCCGAAGAACTGGCGCGCGTCCGAGCCGTCCAGCCATCTGACCGCGAGCATCACCCCCTGACGCTGCCAGGGCAGGCGCAGCACGTCGCCCGCGTGCAGCGGCTCGCCGGGGCAGCCGAAGGCGTAGCGCAGACTGGCCGCTCCCGACCGGCCGCCGGGCGGCGCCGGATCGAGCACGCAGCGCGCCGGCAGCCCGGGCGGCGCGAACGCATCCGCCGGCCCCGAGCCCAGGTCGACATCGAGGGCGTAGTGGCCGGAGCTCAGCTCCTCGAGGCTCGCGCGGGCGACGCCGATGTCGTGCCCGGCCGCGGCCGGCGCCAAGCAAAGCCCGAGCAGACCGGCGAGGAGCCGGGCCCAGGCCCGCGCGGCGGTCATCGCTTGCCCCCGGGCGCGCCCTGGTCGGCATCGACGACGATCCGGTAGTGCGCCCGCAGCTTTGCCACCTGCTCGGCGACGTTGTCGGCCTGCTGAGCCCGGCGCCAGTCCTCGAGCACCGAGTTCCGGATCTCCTCGAAGGCCGGCACGCGCGCCGGCTCCTTCGCGACCACGCGGACGAAGTGCACGCCCTCGGCCGAGCGCAGCGGCCCCTGCCATTCGCCGGGCGGCAATTCGAAGATGCGCCTGGCGTTGTCGGCGCCGAGCAGATCGGTCAGATCGCGCGCGCTGTAGCCGGTGAGACGATGCCCGAGCATGTAGAGGGGATCGCCCAGGCCATCGATCTCGGCGCCGGCGCGGAGGCGCCCGAGCAGGCCGCCCGGGACGGCCGCGGGATTGGCGAAATAGACCTGGTCGAGGGTCAGCGCCGGCGGGCTGCGGTACCGCTCCAGATTGGCCTGCAGATACGCCCTGAGCTCGCCCTCGCCAGGCTCCGGCAGATCCTCGTTGAGCATAAAGCGCATCTTCTGGACCAGATGCTGCTCGACCAGGCTGTCCTGCTCCAGGCCGCGCTTGTAGGCCTCGCGCAGCAGCACCGCGTCGTCGATCATGCCCTGGACGAGCCGCTGCCGCTCCGCTTCCGAGAGCGGCCTGCCAAGGAGCTGGACCTGCTGGTCGATCATCGCCTGGACCGCCGGCCGGTCGATCACGATCGTCTCGCGGCCGGTCGCCTGGCGCAGCGCGTCGGCCCCGAACAGCAGCGCGCCCAGAACCGCGAAATGGACCAGCGGCTCGCGGCGCAGGAAGGCCCAGTAGCGCCCGATCCGCGAGCCTGCCCGGTCGTAGAGCGTGCTGCCGGTCGCCTTTTGCCCGACCCGCCCCCGCGCGCCGGGCGGGCGGGCGGCCGACGCCGCCCAGCGCACGCCTCAGACCCGCTCGCCACCGGTGGCCAAGAGCGTCGCCTTGGGCGCGATGCC
>DATAOG010000049.1:0-2489 GCA_036265855.1 Geminicoccaceae bacterium
GATTTCCAGGGGGTTGCGCAGGTGATCGCGAGCCAGCTCGGACACCACTCGCCGGCGCTCGGCCGTCGAGGGTACCGCGCTTCAGGAGACGGCAGCCGGTCTCGGATCCGCGCTCTCCTCCTTGAGGGATCGTCGCAGCGCGGCCTTGAGCTCGCGACCGCTCAATTCCCGCGGCCGGCTGGATTCGCGCTCGCCAAGCTCGCGCGTCAGGCGCTGCTGGAGCAGCGCGAGCACGGCGCCCTCTTCGCTGCGCAAGCCGGAAAGATCGCTGCGCAGAGTCGCCTCCACCCGCCCCTTCAGCAGATCGAGGAGGCTGCCATCGAGATAGCGCTCGATGACCTCCGGATGGATGTAGCTCTTGCGGCAGACGGCGACCGTGTTGCCGAGCTGGGCGGCCACCTGTTCGATCGCGCGCGTGACGTTGCGCTTGGCGGCCGCATTGGTGTCGAAAATCTCGAATTCGCTGAGTGCGAGCGAAGCCAGGACCGTGCCGGCCCAGGTGCGGAAATCCTTGGCCGTGAACGGCTCGCCCGTGATCTCCTGCAGGTAGGCATTGACGTCGGCGGAGTCGACCGCCTGCCGCTCGCCGTCATCGTCGATGTACTGGAACAGGTGCTGACCGGGCAGCTCCTGGCAGGCGCGCACGATCCGCGCCAGGCGCCGGTCCTGCAGCGAGATCCGATGCCGCCTGCCCGCTTTGCCCCGGTACTGGAAGATCAACCTGGATCCATCGAAGTCGACGTGGTGGTCGCGCATCGTGGTGAGGCCATAGCTGTGGTTCTCGCGGGCGTACTCCTGGTTCCCGACCCGGATCAGCGTGACCTCGAGCAGCCGCACGATCGTCGCCAGGACCTTGTCCCGCGGCAGGCCGCGCCGCGACTGGTCTTCGGCCACGCGCGCCCGGATCCGGGGCAGCGCCTGGCCGAAGGCGAGCATCCGGTCGAACTTGGCGGTATCCCGCACCGCCCGCCAGTCCGGATGATAGCGGTATTGCTTGCGGCCCTTCGCATCCCGCCCGGTCGCCTGCAGGTGGCCGTTGGCCTCGAGGCAGATCCAGACATCGGACCAGGCGGGCGGCACGGCGAGCCACCGGATCCGGGCGAGTACCGCCCGATCCTTGATCAGGTGCCCCTCGGGGTCGCGATACGAGAAGGACTTGCCGGCGCGGCGCCGCGTGATGCCGGGCATCGCGTCGGACACGTAGCGCAGCCCCGCGGCCCGTGCCGCCGCCGGCGCGTCCGGCTGATCCGCGCTGCCCGGCCGAATCGACTGGTCTTGCTGCATGACGCTCCCCGCCCTCGGACCCGACCAGCGCGAGAACGGCGACCGGCCGGCAAAGTTCCTGCCCCGGCAGCGTTCGTCGGGAACTCTTTGCCGCGCTCGGGGTTCAAGTAGCAGACCCGCATAGGGTCGCCTCCCTGACCCATTGAGCCCCGTCTCCGGACGGGGTTCCTTTTTTCGCCCGCGGCAGTGCCGGCCCTCGAGCGTCAGGGCTTACCGGCGACGCGCAAGAACGAGCCGCGATGCCGGCCTCGATCGGGGAACCGGATCGCGAATTGCCCGTTTCGTTGTGGTCTTTTCGCGTCGGAGCCGGTCCTAGTGAAGCTCGTCGTCTTTGGCCTGACGATCACCTCGTCCTGGGGCAACGGGCACGCCACGCTCTGGCGGGGGCTCTGCGCCGCGCTCGCCCGGCGCGGTCACGAGGTCGTGTTCTTCGAGCGCGATGTGCCGTACTACGCGCATAACCGCGACCTGCCGGAACTGCCGCACGGCCGGCTTTGCCTCTATCCGGGCTGGGATCAGGTCGTCCTGCGAGCCGAGCGCGAGCTCGCGGACGCCGACGCCGCGATGGTCACTTCCTACTGCCCGGACGGCCGCGCGGCGGCGGAGCTGGTGCTCGACGCCCCGCGCGCGACTCGCGTGTTCTACGATCTGGACACGCCGGTGACCCTCGCCCGGCTCGCGGCCGGTCAGACGGTCGAATACCTGCCGGCGCAGGGGCTTGGCGATTTCGACCTGGTCCTGAGCTATACCGGCGGCGGCGCGCTCGACGAACTTGGCGAGCGCCTGGGCGCCCGCCGCGTCGCGCCGCTCTATGGCAGCGTCGACCCCGACGAGTACCGGCCGGCCGGGGCGCTGCCGCACTACCGCGCCGACCTGTCCTACATGGGGACCTACGCCGCCGACCGGCAGGCGAAGCTCGAGCAGCTCCTGGTCGAGCCGGCCCGGCGCCTGCCCGACCGGCGCTTCCTGATCGGCGGCGCGCAGTATCCGGAGAATTTCCCCTGGTCGGCCAACATCTACTTCGTGCGCCACCTGCCGCCGGCCGAGCATCGGGCGTTCTACAGCTCGTCGCGGCTGACCTTGAACGTGACCCGAGCAGCGATGGCAAGGATGGGCTACTGCCCGTCGGGCCGCCTGTTCGAGGCTGCGGCCTGCGGCGCGCCGATCCTGAGCGACGCGTGGGAGGGGCTCGAGGCGTTCTTCCG
>DATAOG010000050.1:0-3254 GCA_036265855.1 Geminicoccaceae bacterium
GGCCAGGCCGGGCGCGGCGGTGCCCATTCGATAGCTAGACCCGCTCGCTGACCTGCTCGGCGATCAGGCCGGTCGGGCGCCAGGCCATGATCGCGATCACCACGGCGAACGCGAACACGTCCTTGTACGCGCTCGCGAACGGCAGGGCGACCGCGCCGATGGTCTGCAGGGCGGCGAACAGGAAGCCGCCCAGGATCGCGCCGTAGAGATTGCCAAGCCCGCCGACGATCGCCGCGCTGAAGCCGATCACGCCGAGCAAGAGGCCCATGCCAAAATTGATCTCGTTGTAGTAGAGCCCGTTCATCACGCCGGCGAACGCCGCCGCGGCCGAGCCGATCGCGAACGTGACGAGCACGATCGCCCTGACGTCGATGCCCATGGTCGCGGCGGTCTCGGTATCCTGGGCGACCGCCCGGATCGCGAGCCCGAGCCGGGTCCGGCTGATCAGCAGCTGGATCAGCACGATCACCGCGAGCCCGGCGAGCAGCAGGATGGCGCTGTCGAGCCGAAGCGTGAAGTCGCCGAAGCTGAACCGCGCGGTCGGCAGCAGCGCCGGGAACGGCTTCGGATTAGCGCCGTCGGGGTAGAAGACGCGGATGCTTTCGCGCAGCGCCGTGCCGAGCATCAGCGTGATCAGCAGCGTGTTGAGCGCCGGCGCCCGTCTGAGCGGCAGCACGAGGAATTTTGCGATCAGCGCGCCGAGAATCGCCATCAGGCCGGAGGCGACCAGGATCACGATCACGATCTGCAGCCAGGGCCAGGTGAGGCCGAGCGCGGTCAGACCGAGCCAGGTGGTGAGCCCGGCAAAGGCGCCGACCATGAGCACGTCGCCATGGCTGAACTGGATCACATCGAGCACGCCAAAGAACAGCGTGAAGCCCACAGCCACCAGCGCGTACATGACGCCGAGCATGAGCCCATTGATGACGAACTGCCCGAGCAGCCCGAGGTCCAAGGCTCGCCTCCCCATACCGCCGGCGCCCGGTCCAGCGGGCTTCCTCGCCCCCGAAGGCGATGCTACCGGGCTTGTGATCTAGCGGTTCGCCGGCAACGGCTCCGGCTCGCCCTGGCGACCGCCGGCGAGGACTATGACCAGGGTCAGAAGGCTGAGCCCGGCGATCGTCCAGAACAGATTGCCGGGATCGCCGAGGTCGAGCACAAGCCCGAACAGCAACGGCCCGGCGATGCCGCCGATGCTGAAGCCGGTCGTCACGAAGCCGAACACCTTGCCGCTCGAGCCCGGCGGCGTGACGGCACGCACCATCATGTCGCGCGAGGGCGCGACCATGCCCGAGAACAGCCCGGCGCCAGCGAATAGCAGGCTGACCAGCAGGATCGGCGGCTTGAGCAGCGGAACCGCGGCCGAGAACAGCGCGACCAGCAGGAAGCAGCCGGCGACCACTTGGTGATGCTGCCGGGTCCGGTCGGCGATCCAGCCGCCGAGCAGGACGCCGAGTGTGCTGGCGGTGAGATAGACGGTCAGCGGCACGGTCGCCGCCGCCAGATCGACGTGATAGATCGCTTCCAGCGCGGCGACGCTGAAGCTCGTATAGCCGCCGAGGCTGAACGCCAGCATCACGAAGAATAGGAGCGCCATCAGGATCGGCGGGCTGAGCAGCAGCTTCCAACCAGCCCCGGCGGCACTGCTCGCGCTGCGCCGGCGCAGGGCGTCAGTGTCGCCGCGCAGCACGCCGCTGTTGGCGAGCATGACCGCGCTCACCACCAGGCCGGCGACGCCCGCGAGCAGCAGCGCCAGCCGCCAGCCGAACGCAGCCGCAAGGGCCACGATCACCGGGGGCGCCGCCGCGAAGCCGGCATAGCCGCCGAACGTGTGGATCGAGAACGCCCGGCCCATCCGTCGAGTGTCGACCGCCGCCGACAGGATCGCGTAGTCCGCAGGATGGAAGACGCTGTTGCCGAGCCCTGCGAGCACCATCAGCAGCAGCAGGACCGGGTAGCTCGGCCAGACCCCGACCAGCCCGATCGAAAGACTGAAGAGCGCAAGCCCGGCGATCAGGATGCCGCGGGCGCCGAACCGGTCGACCAGAAAGCCGACCGGCGCCTGGGTGAGCGCCGTGACCCCGTTCAAAAGCGCGATCGCAAACCCGAGCTGGACGTAGTCGACCCCGAACTCGCCCTTGAGCAAGGGAAACAGCGGCGGCAGCAGCAGGATGTAGAAATGGCTGAAGAAATGCCCGATCCCGATCAGGCTCATGACCTTGAGGTCGTGCCGGGCGGGCAGGGCTGCGGTCCGAAGCGTGGCCATGGGCGGCAGATTGGCAGATCGCGGCGCTGCGGGAAAGCGGTTGCGGTCTAAGGTCCAGGCGCCCGCGCGCCCGCCAGCTCAGCCGCCCGGCAGAACCAGGACCTGGCGATAGGGCAAGGTCGCGCGAGCGAGCGTCACGGTCGGCGACTGGCTGACCATGACGTGGTAGCGCTCCCGCACCAGATCGAGGAAGCGGGCAAGCGTGAACGGGCTGAAGTAGTGCATCGGGATGACCAGCGCCGGGCGGATCTGGTCGATCACCTCGACCATCAGCTCCTGCGCCATCGTAAAGCTGCCGTCGACCGGCACGAGCAGCACGTCGATCTGGCCGAGCTCGCCGAGGTGGACGTCGGTCAGGAGGTGATGCAGATGGCCCAGATGGGCGATGCACAGGCCCGCGGTCTCGAACACGAAGATCGAGTTGCCGTTGACCCGCACGCCGCCCGCCTCGCGGACGTTGGTCGGCACGTTGCGCACGTGCAGGTCGAGATAGGTGAGGTCGTGGCGGGCGACGCCGCCGCCGGGGTCCCAGCCGCGCAGCACGTGCTCGATCTTGGGATCCGGATGGTCGGTGTAGTGAGTCGGATGGGCGTTGTTCATGGTCACGATGTCGGGCGGCTCGGCGCCGCCGAGCCAGCCATTGTAGTCAGTGATCGCGCTCGCTCCGGCCGGCGTCTCGATCAGGAAGCTCGAGTGCCCGAGGAAAGTGAGCCGCACGCTGCCTGCCGGTACCGCGTCCGGCTTGAAGGCGGCCGGCTGCGCGGCCGCGGGACGGTCCGCGACCGGGAAGCATTGCCCGAAGGCGGCGCTCGCTGCCACTGCCGGCCAGAGCACCGCGCCCCAGGCGAAGAGCTGCCGCCAGGCGTTCCGGCGGCGCTCGTCGGCAGCACGGCTCGGCATGATCATCTCCCGTTCGGCCGCCGCGCCTGACGCGATCGCGCGGTTCGGCCGCCATCGGCGCTTAAGCGAGGTCAGCGTCTTGATCCAC
>DATAOG010000051.1:0-2768 GCA_036265855.1 Geminicoccaceae bacterium
AGCGGGCGCCCGTGGATCGTCTGCTGCAGACAGGGGAAATCCAGCCGGACCCGCTCGACGTCAAACGGCATCCGCGGCTGCGCCCTCAGATCCACCGCGGTCACACCAGATCCTCCAGTGCGGCGCCGCCGGGCAACCAGCGCAGGAGTTCCCGGCGCGCCTGGCCGGCCACGGCCGGCTCATGGAAGCGCTCCAGAACCTCGTCGGCGAACGCATAGGTCAGCAGGCTTTGCGCCACTTCCGGCTGGAGGCCGCGCGAGCGCAGGTAGAACAGGGCGCGCTCGTCGAGCTCGCCTGCGGTCGCGCCATGCGAGCACTTCACGTCGTCGGCGAAGATTTCCAACTCCGGCTTGGTGTCGATCTCGGCATCGCCCGACAGCAGCAGGTTGTTGTTGGCCTGATAGGCGTTGGTCTTCTGGGCGTCGCGCTGGACCACGATCCGACCGGCGAACGCCGCCTGCGCGCGCCCGTCGAGGACGCCCTTGTAGAACTGATCGCTGGTGCTGCCGGGCCGCGCGTGCTCGACCTGAATCGCATTGTCGATGTGCTGGCGCTCGCGGCCGAGATAGAGGCCGTTCAGGCGGAGCTCGATACCGGAGCCGTCGAGCACCGCCTCGATCTCATTCCGGACGAGGGCGCCGCCAAGGGTCGCCAGCGACTGCGTCAGACGTGCGTCTGCCGAAACACGATAGCTGGTCTTACCGATCAGGCTGCCCGCAAGCTCGCCCACTTGCAGCCGGTCATGGTTAAGCTCAGCGCCGCGGCCGACGACGAACCGGTTCACGAGGTTGGTCAGCAACCGTCCGCCGCCTAGCGCCAGATGGGTTTCGACGAGATCCAGCCGCGCGCCGGCGCCGAGCGCGACGACGTTACGCGGGCTGATCAGCGCCGGGTGCTCGTCGCCGAGGCTTACGAACACCAGCTGCACCGGCCCGGAGAGCGCGCGACCGTCGTCGAGCCGGATCAGGCAGCCATCGGCGGCGAAGGCCGCGTTCAAGGCGCTGAAAGGGCGATCCGAACTCGATTCCAGGCCGAGCTCAAACGGGCTGACGTCGCCGTTGTCGAGCGCCTCCGCCAGGTTCTGTACCGGCCGACCCGGCAGATCCGACAGATCGTCCGAGAGCTCGGGAGCGTACCGGCCGTTGACGAATATCAGGCGGTGCGCGCCACCGCCCAGCAGAAACGGCGCCAGCTCGGCGCGCCGGACCGGAACGGCTGCCGCGAGCGCGTACTCCTCGCGCGCCAGCGGCCGGACGGAAGTGTATTTCCATGCCTCGACCTTGGGACCCGGGAAGCCGAGCGCGCGGAAGCGCTCGAAGCTTGCCTGGCGCCAGTCGCGGATTGCGCCATGGCCGGCGCCGGGCAGCTGCGCCAGCGCGCTCGCGAACAGCGCCTGGTAGCGGTCGGAGGGCGCGATCATCCCCTGCATGATCGGGGCGGGCTCAGGCGACCGCCGGGGCAGGGGCACCAAATGCCGCATAACCAGACTTCTCCAGCTCGAGCGCCAGCTCCTTGCCGCCGGACCGGACCATCCGGCCGCCGAGCAGCACGTGCACCTGGTCGGGCACGATGTATTCGAGCAGGCGCTGGTAATGGGTGATCACTATGATCGCCCGCCGCGGGTCGCGCAGGCGATTGACGCCCTCGGCAACGATCCTCAGCGCATCGATGTCCAGCCCGGAATCGGTCTCATCCAGAACCGCGAGCGTCGGTTCGAGCACCGCCATCTGGAGGATCTCGTTGCGCTTCTTCTCGCCTCCGGAGAAGCCGACGTTGACGCTGCGCTTCAAGAGCTCGGACTTGATGCCGACCAGCTTGGCCTTGTCGCGCACGAGCTTCATGAACGCGGCGGCGTCGATCTCCGGCTCGCTCCGCGCCCGCCGCAGCGCGTTGAGCGCGGTGCGCAGGAAATACATGTTCGCCACGCCCGGGATCTCGATCGGGTACTGGAACGCGAGAAACAGGCCGGCCGCGGCGCGTTCCTCGGGCGTCAGCTCGAGCAGGTCCCGACCCTGATAGCAGACCTCGCCCGCGGTCACCCGGTACCCCTCGCGGCCCGCCAGCACGTACGCGAGCGTGCTCTTGCCCGAGCCGTTCGGGCCCATGATCGCGTGAACTTCGCCGGCCCCGACCTCCAGGTCGACGCCGCGCAGGATTTCCTGGTCGTCGATCGAGACCCGGAGATTGTCGATCTTGAGCATGCTAGCCCTCAAAATGCCAAGCCCGTCCGCCACGGCGTCCCGAAGGCCGCAGCTCAGCCGACGCTGCCCTCCAGGCTGATCGCCAGGAGCTTTTGCGCCTCGACCGCGAACTCCATCGGCAGCTCCTGCATGACCTCCTTGCAGAAGCCGTTGACGATCAGCGCGACCGCGTCCTCGTCGGACAGCCCGCGCTGCCGGCAATAGAACATCTGATCCTCGCTGATCTTGGACGTGGTCGCCTCGTGCTCGACCTTGGCCGAGCGGTTCTTGACCTCGATGTAGGGCACCGTGTGCGCGCCGCAGCGGTCGCCCAGCAGCATCGAGTCGCACTGCGTGTGGTTGCGTGCCCCCTCGGCCGACTTCAGCACGCGGACCAGGCCGCGGTAGGTGCTGTCGCTCTTGCCCGCCGAGATGCCCTTGGCGACGATGCGCGAGCGCGTGTTCTTGCCGATGTGGATCATCTTGGTGCCGGTGTCCGCCTGCTGGCGGCTGTTGGTCACAGCCACCGAGTAGAACTCGCCCACCGACTCGTCGCCCTGCAGCACGCAGGACGGGTATTTCCAGGTG
>DATAOG010000052.1:0-1511 GCA_036265855.1 Geminicoccaceae bacterium
ACCCTCGATCCTGCCGATCTCCTGGGCGTACATCGCGATGATGGGTGCAGCCGGCCTGACCCGGGCCACCCAGGTTGCGATCCTGAACGCCAACTACGTCGCCAAGCGCCTGGCGCCGCACTACCCGATCCTTTACGTCGGGAAAAACGGTCTTGTCGCGCACGAGTGCATCGTCGACCTCCGACCGCTCAAGCAGGCAAGCGGCGTCACCGTCGAGGACGTCGCCAAGCGGCTGATCGACTACGGCTTCCACGCGCCGACGATGTCCTTCCCGGTCGCCGAGACGCTGATGATCGAGCCGACCGAGAGCGAGGCCAAGCGCGAGCTCGACCGCTTCTGCGAGGCGATGATCAGCATCCGCGAGGAGATCCGGGCGATCGAGCGCGGCGAGGCCGATCCCGAGGACAATCTGCTCAAGAACGCGCCGCATACCGCCGACCGGCTGGTCGGCGACTGGCCGCACCCCTACGACCGGCGCGCGGCCTTCTTCCCGGGGCCGGGCCAGCTCGAGGTCAAGTACTGGCCGCCGGTCGGCCGGATCGACAACGTCTACGGCGACCGTCACCTGGTCTGCGCCTGCCCGCCGGTCGAGGCCTATCAGGCCGCGGCCGAGTAGGCCGGATGGAGGGTCGCTTCCGGGACAAGGTCGCGCTCGTGCTGGGCGCGGGCAGCGTCGGACCGGGCTTCGGCAACGGCAAGGCGACCGCGCTGCTGCTCGCGCGCGAAGGGGCAAGCGTGTTCGGGGTCGATCGCAATGCCGATGCGCTCGCCGAGACCGCAAGCGTGATCGCGGCCGAGAGCGGCAGTTTCGAACCTCATGCGGCCGACGTGACCGACCGGACCGCGCTCGACCGGCTGGTGCAGGCCTGCCTCGAGCGCTTCGGCCGGATCGACGTCCTGGTCAACAACGTCGGCGGCTCGGCGCCGGGCGATCCGGTGAGCATGGCCGACGAGGTCTGGGAGCGGCAGCTCGAGGTCAATCTCTCCTACGTGTTCCAGAGCTGCAAACGGGTGATCCCGATCATGGTCGGCCAGGGCGGCGGGGCGATCGTCAATCTCGCCTCGATCGCGGCGCTCAGATTCTTCGGGCCGGACGTGGTCGCCTACGCCGCGGCCAAGGCGGCGCTGATCCAGTTCTCCCGGGTGACCGCGCTCAAGTACGCGCCGCACAACGTGCGCATCAACACCGTGATCCCGGGCCTGATGAACACGCCGCTGGTCAAGGCGCGCCTCGTGCACGAGCGCGGCGGCGGCGATCCGGAAAGACTGATCGCGGCCCGCCATCGTCAGGTGCCGATGGGCCGGATGGGCGACGGGTTCGACGTCGCCGAGGCGGTGCTGTTCCTGGCCTCCGATGCCGCGAAATACATCACCGCGACCGAGCTGATCGTCGACGGCGGCCTGTCGGCGACCTGCGTCGCGCCGAGTCCGGGCGCCGAGTGATTGTCGATCGGCAGCCGGGCGGCGTGATCCGGCTGAGCGGTACGTCCGTTCGAACCCTTGCGCGCGTT
>DATAOG010000053.1:0-6120 GCA_036265855.1 Geminicoccaceae bacterium
GGCTATCGCGACGGGCCGGCGCATGAAGAGGTCCAGGCCGCGATCGGCCGCGCCGAGCGCGCGATCGCCGGGAGCCCGGTCCACCTCGGCGGCCTGGCGCTGACCGGCGACATCGCCAACGCGATGATCGGGCGCGGCTACCGGCTGATCCTGACCGGCTTCGACACGATGCTCCTGCAGCGCGCCGCCAGCGAGATCCTGGGCGCGATCGACCGCAGCGAATAGCCAGGCGACGACCCGGGTTCTGGCAGGAGATCCGGTGCGAGACTCGGTCGATCGCAGAGCTCACGCCGGATGGCGAGGCCGCGTGCGGTGGTGGCTTGGATTGCTGGTCGCGTTGACCGCCGGCGTGGCCGCGGCGGACCCGCCGCTCAAGCTCGAAGGCATCTTCGTCCAGGGCGGGCTGGTGCGCGGCCAGGTGCCACCCGGCAGCGAGGTCCGCTTCGCCGGTCGCCGGCTGCACCTCGATCCCGCTGGCCGCTTCCTGTTCGGGTTCGGTCGCGACGAGGCGAGCGGCGAATCGCTGAGCGTGCGTTATCCGGACGGCAGCCGGATCGAGCGGCGGCTCGAGATCCACAAACGCGCCTACCAGATCCAGCGGATCGATGGCCTGCCGCCGCGCGCGGTCTCGCCGAGCGCCGAGGATCTGGTCCGGATCCGGGCCGATGCCAGGCTGATCGGGGCGGCACAGGCGCGCGATTCGGCCGCGGGCGCGATCGCGCCGGCCTTCGTCTGGCCCGTGACCGGGCCGATCAGCGGCGTGTACGGCAGCCAGCGAATCCTGAACGGCGAGCCGCGCGCGCCGCACCGCGGCGTCGACATCGCGGCGCCCGCGGGCGCGCCGGTGTCCGCCATGGCGGACGGAGTCGTCTCGGTCGCCGCTCGCGACATGTACTTCACCGGCAAGACCGTGATGATCGACCACGGCTACGGGCTGCACAGCGTCTACGCTCATCTGAGCGAGCTCGGGGTCAAGGTCGGGCAGGCAGTCCGCAAGGGCCAGCCGATCGGCCGGGTCGGAGCGACCGGAAGGGCAACCGGGCCGCACCTGCACTGGGGCGTCTACTGGTTCGATCAGGCGCTCGACCCAGCCCTGCTGGTCGGACCGATGCCGCAGTCCTGAGCCCGGGACGGGCTGGCTAGCGCTCGCCCTTGCTTGGTTAAGGGATCGTTATGATTCGTCGACTATGCTGCCGGTCTAGCCAGAGCTGTTCCCGAAGCAACCTAGGACGTTCGAGGCGACCATGCAGGCATCGGCGGAACGCGGCCACGTTGGACCTGAGCTGCTCGCTTACGTGAAGCGCCTGGAGCGCAATTATTTCGACTGGCGAGCGGTCCATCTGCACCTCTCGGGGCTGAAGGCGCACAACCGGCGCGACTATCAGCTGCGGGTCGCGGCCAGCGAGTTCGACCGGCTGCTGCGTCAGTTCAACAGCGAGCTGTTCCAGCTTGGCAATGGCGACATTGTCTACCTCTGGCATGGCGGCGCATTCACCGATGTCGATGCGGTGGTCCTGCGCCTGCGCTATCTGTTCAGCGACGATCCGCTCGCCAATCCGACCGCCCCCGAACCCGGGCCGGAGTTGTCGGTCGAAGGCACGGAGCATCGGGCGGACCCAGGCAAGTTCTGCAGCTGGTTCGAGCTCGAGCGGGAGTACGACGCGTTTTGCTTCCGGATCGAGGAGCTTCTGGAGCAGCTCGAGAAGGAGCCTGGTCAGAGCCCTGCGCAGACCGAGGTCCCGCTCGACCCGGCCAAGCTTGCCGGTCTCGAAACCAGCCTCGCCAGCATGGACCTGTCCGGGTTGACCCGCCAGCAATCAATCTGTGCGGTCCTGCCCCAGACCGGCCCGCAGGCGCTGTTCAGCGAGATCTACGTCGCGGTCCGCGACCTCGGCGCTTCGGTGCTGCCCGGCGTCGACCTGACCGCCGACCCGTGGCTGTTCCAGCACCTCGCCGAATCGCTCGATCGACGTCTGCTGACCTGTCTGGGCCGGCATGAGCTCGCGGTGCCCGAGGGTGCCATCAGCGTCAATCTCCGCCTCGCGACCCTGCTCTCGCCGGAATTCCTCAAGTTCGACCACGATTTCCGGCGCCAGGTCACCTCGCCGGTCATCATAGAGCTGCAGCTGATCGACATTTTCGCCGAGCTCGGCGCCTATCTGTTCATTCGCGAGTTCGTACGCGACCGTGGTTATCTGGTGTGCATCGACGGCCTGCACTATCTCCATCTGCCACTGATCGACCGCAAGCGCCTGGGCGCCGATCTGGTCAAAGTGATCTGGACCCCGGATCTTCTCGACGGGCTGAATGAAGCGCGCCGGGCCGACCTCAAGGCGGCGATCAAGCGGGCGGGGCTGGACAGGGTGATCCTCTGCCGGTGCGATAGCACCGAGGCGATCCGGTGGGGCCAGTCCTTCGGTATCCGGCTGTTCCAGGGGCACTATGTCGATTCGCGTCTGCGCGCCGCCCGGCCACCCGCAATTGCCGCCGCCCGCCAGGCGATGCGCGCTGCACCGGGCCGAAAATAGCCACCGCGCCGCGGCCGGCCAGCTGGCGTCGCCTTCAGGCGACGAAATTCCGGGCCGAAGGCGCCACCGCGTCCGGCAGGCTCAAAAGTTCGGCGGGCCGGAACTCGCAGCTGCTGGCCACGCCCGCGATCTCGCAGGCCGCCCCGAGCAGGCCCTTGATATCGTCCTGCAGTGCAGCTGGCAGTGGCCGTTCGGTGCGCACCGCGAGGTCGAAGCGCCGGGTCTGACACAAAAGGTCCAGCTGACATTGACCGAACTCGCTGAACTCGACGGCGAAGATCGCCCGACTTGCGCCGGAGCGCCGCTCTCGTCCGGCCCCCGTTCCCCGCTCGTGCCGCGATGGCAGCTCGCGTAAATAGAGACGGAGCGGCGTTGGATCCTGAACTCCGAACGGCATGACCAGCACGCGCCAGGCCCCGACTTGCGCCGCGCGCGCCTGCGGCGCCGGCTCGTGGAGCACGTCGCGCGGGGCTCCGATCCCGGGCGGCGCATCGGGGGCGCTGCCGGGGGCCGCGGAGTCCGACGGCCCGGCATCCCTGCTGAGCGCGTTGATCCAGGTCAGCAGGCGAGCTGCAAGCGCGTGGTTTGCGGCTGGCAGGCGAAGCCCGGTCGGGCTAGCTGAATCTGCAGTTCCGGCCGGCCCCAGCAGGGTGCCCAGCGCGCGGCGAAGCAGGTCGGCTTCTTCTGGCGCTTGTCGGGAGGATCGGGCACCGATGCCTGCCGGCAGGACCAGCTGCAGCCGGGCGCCGGGCGGAACGTCGACTGTCGTTTCGAGGCGGAGCATCAGCCCGGCGGCGCGCACGAGCGCGCGGCCGGCCGGGTCGGAACCGATGACCTCGGCGCTCAAAGCACTGCCGGAGAAATGCGGAGCGCCAGGCGCATCCGGCGGCGGTTCGCCAGCGGCGGCCAACCGGATCGAAATCGGCGGTCCGGCCGGGCGACCCTCGGGCCCGAGCAGACGGGCCTCGACCTCTACGCCGACCCGCTCCGGCCCGCTCTCGACGGCTCCGGGCGAACGCGCGGGCGGCGGCAGCAGCGCCAGTCGGGTCATCACCGGTGCCTCGAGCCCGCGGCCGGCTATCGCCAGAAGGCGCCCCGTCGCCTGCGTGCCGGCTCTTGCCAGCTCGAGGCTGATACTCTCCCCGTCGGGCAACGGCGGCGCGCCAGTCATCAGGAAGCGCTGGCCTCCGGCCTCGATCAGCAGGCCCTGGCGGGTGCTCGACAGCACCGTGGCGCCGATCGGCTGGTCGCAGGCGCGGTTCTGCGCCGGCTCGGGCGAGCTTTCCGCGAGTACCTGATGGCCGACCGCGGGCACCATCGGCGCGGCGAGGGACGGCGCCACTGGCCCGGTCATCGGCGTTCGGTCAGGGTCCGGGCGAGCACCTCGATGTCGCGCGCTGCGGGGCTGGTCGGGTGGCGGACCAGGAACGCGGTCTGATGGCGGATCGCGTCCGGAACGCGGCTGTCTCGCCGGAGCACGCCGGCGAGGGCCGGTCGCAGCTTCAGGAAGCGCTCGCAAACCTTGAGCAGACCCTGATAGGTCGCGCGCCCGGCCTCGTGGCTCGGCGCCAGATTGATCACGACCTCGAGGGCCGCAGCGAAACCGTCTCTCTGAGCGGTCTTGATCAGGGCGTAGGCATCGGTGAGCGCGGTCGGCTCGTCGGTCATGACTACGAGGCCACGGTCGGCGGCCCGCAGCAGGCGTCGGACCGCGAAATCGATCCCGGCCGACAGGTCGAGGACTGTCAGATCATAACCGCGCGCGAGACGGGCGAGGCCGGCGAGCAGCCTTTCGAGATGGGCGGAATCGAGGTGAGCAAGCTCGCCCGAGCCCGATTGACCGGGCAGTAGGTCGAAGCCGCAGGCCTCCACCCGCCGGACTGCCTGGCCGAGCGCGCACCGGCCGCCTAGCACGCTTGCGAGATCGAGCGCTGATCCGAGGCCGAGCTGCACGTCGGCGTTGGCGAGGCCGAAGTCGCCGTCGAACAGCAGGACGCGCCGGCTGCGTCGAGCGAGCGCCTGTGCGAGGCTGATCGCCAACCAGGTCTTGCCGACCCCGCCCTTGCCGGACGCGATCGCGAGGATCCGGCTCATGCTGACCGGCCCTGCGCGGCCATACGCCCTGCGGGCGGCGAACCGGCATCGCGCGCACTCGCGAGCTCCTGGTGGCGAAGCAGGAGGCGCGCCAGGCCTCCCGGGCTGAGCGGCCGCAGCCCCTGACCGATAGTCGGGCCGATCCCGGCCTCTGCGAAGGCAAGGCCGCTGTCGGCGGCCCCGAGCAGTCCGCCCAGGCGGCGCACGGCGTCGAGCTTGGTGGCGACGAAGCGGCGCGCGCCGAGGGCCCGGTAAGTGTCGGCGATCTCAGCGCTGTCTGCGACCGCCATGCCGGCCGGCAGGACCGGGACGAGCTCGGCCCTGCTTGCCTCCATCAGGCTTGACAGCGCGCCGAGGTCGCCCGGTCGGAACGGGTTGAGCCCCGGGCTGTCGATCAGGATCGCGCTGCCCGCAGCGGCGGCCGCGAAGCGGCGCAGGTCGCTGGGTTCCGGCACTGGCTGGGGTCGCAGCCCGAGCGGAGCGAGCAGGCCAGCCAGCTGCTCGAGCCCGCCCGCCCGGTTGATATCAGCGTTGACCACGCGCACCGGCCGGCCGTCCAGCACCGCCGCGGCCGCGAGCTTGGCGACCGAGGCCGTCTTGCCGGCCCCCGGCGGTCCGGTGAGCAGCAGGGTGCCGGCCGGTGTCGACCCGAGCGGCTCGAAGCGGAAGGTCGCGTTCAGGGCATCGGCGAGCATCACGACCGGCTGGCTGGCGCCGCCGGCGCGCGCTGCCTCGAACAGTCGCTGACGCAAGTCCTCAGGCAACTCGTGATGGGTTGCGATCGGGAGCAGGCGCTCGACGGAGGGCCCGGCCCGGACCGGCATTAGAAGCTCAGCGAGGTCCAGGTCCTGGCACTCGATCGCGCCGGTGATCCTGACGCCGCCCTTGGGCAGATCCTGAGTAGCGACGATGATCGCATGCTCGCCGAGCTCAGCCCTGAGACACGCCAAGGCCTGGCGGGCGTCTGGCGCAACCACGGTCTTAAGCCGCATGGCGAGCCCTCCGTTTCATAGCTGACCCAAGGTCCGGATCCGCGCCTTGGGGTGGATCTCGTTCTGCGACAAGACGACGGTCGCCGGCCGGAAGCGCTCGACGATCGAGCGGACGTACGGTCGGACCACCGGGCTCGTGACTAGGACTGGCAACTCGCCGCGCAGCGCGTGCTGCTCGAACGCTTCGCGCAGCCGGGTGATGAACGCCTGCAGCCGTGATGGCGCCATCGCCAGCTGCCGGTTGTCGCCCTGACCGATCAGCGCCTCGGCGAACGCCTGCTCCCAGTCCGGGGACAGGGTCAGGATCGGGATGTAGCCGGCCTCAGCGGTATTCGCGTTGCTGATCTGCCGGGCGAGCCGCGCCCGCACGTGCTCGGTGATCACAATCGTGTTCTGGCTCGCAACCGCCGCCTCGCTGATCGCCTCGACGATCAGAGCGAGGTCGCGGATCGAGATCCGTTCGGCGAGCAGAGCCTGGAGCACCCGCTGCACGCCGCCCGTGCTGA
>DATAOG010000054.1:0-3438 GCA_036265855.1 Geminicoccaceae bacterium
GGGCCCGGCCGATGCCCGAGGTCGAAAGGAACGCCCTGATGGCCGTGAGCAGAGAGAACCTCACCGAATGGCTGCGCGATGCGCGCACGATGGAAGAGCTCGCAATCGAGACCCTCGAGAAGCAGGCCGGGCGTCTCGACGATTATCCCGAGCTGCAGGAAAGGCTGCGCCAGCATCTCGCGGATACCCGCCGGCAGGCCGAGAGGCTGGACGGGTGCATGCAGCGGCTCGGCGCTTCGGCGCTGGCCACGAGCCCGCGCTCCGAGGCGTTCGCCGGCGGCGAGCAGATCGCGGCGCTGCTGGGCACCGGCCCGGTGATCCAGAACGGCATCACCGGCTATGCGTTCGAGCATTTCGAGATCGCGACCTATCGGACCCTGGTCGAGGCGGCTGCGGCCGCCGGCGAGCCGGAGGTCGAGCGCATCTGCCACGAAAACCTGCGCGAGGAGGAGGCGATGGCGGCCTGGCTCGGGCGCCAGATCCCGGCCGTGACCCGTCAGTACCTCTACGATCAGGCTGCGCGGCGTTCGGGCGCGGAGGAGGTGGCGGGCCCTCGGCCGACGGCGGACACTCTCAGATAGCGGCGCCGCCGCCGGTCTGCAAAGCGGCCGGCGCCTCACGGAGCAGCTCGACAAAAGGAGGTCAGGTGGCGAGATCAGCAACCGCCGATGAAGCCCGCGGCCGCCGCGCCGAGCGCCCGCGCGAGATCCCCAAGGCGGGCTGGCGCGACATCCTGCTGCGGACGAAGAACGAGCTGAGCGACGATCACGTCTCGATGATCGCTGCCGGCGTCGCGTTCTACGGCCTGCTCGCGATCTTCCCGGCGATCGCGGCGCTGATCTCGATCTGGGCGCTGATCTTCGATCCGCAGCAGCTCGTACAGCAGATCGAGCAGATCGGCGGCTACCTGCCCGAGGCCGGATCGATCATCAAGGATCAGACGACCAAAATCGCCTCCAACGCGGGCACCGGCGTCAGCATCGCCGCGATCGGCGGCATCCTCCTTGCGCTCTACAGCGCGTCCAAGGGCATGAAGGCGCTGATCGAGGGCCTGAACATCATCTACGACGAGGAGGAGAAGCGCGGCTTCGTCAGGCTGAACCTGGCCGCTCTCGGGCTGACGCTCGGCATGGTCGTGATCCTGATCGTCTCGCTGGCGCTGATCATGGCCGCGCCGACGCTTTTGGGCAGCCTCGGCCTCGGCTCGACCGTGCAGACGCTCGTGACCTGGCTGCGCTGGCCGGTGCTGTTCGTGATCGTGGTGGTGAGCCTCGGGATTCTCTATCGCTTCGCGCCGAGCCGCGCCGAGCCGCAATGGCAGTGGGTGAGCTCAGGCGCGGTGATCGCGACCGTGCTCTGGCTGATCGGCTCGATCCTGTTCTCGATCTACGTACGGAACTTCGGCAGCTACAACGAGACCTACGGTGCGCTGGGTGCGGTCGTGATCCTCCTGATGTGGTTCTGGCTGTCCGCGTTCATCGTGCTGGCGGGCGCCGAGCTCAATGCCGAGATGGAGCAGCAGACCGCGCGCGACACGACCCGCGGTCCGCCGCGGCCAATGGGCAAGCGCGGCGCGCAGGTGGCCGATACGGTCGGGGCGAGCCCGTAAGAACCGGCTCCGGCCCCGGACGGCTCAGCACGCCCAGTCGGCACCGTGGCCGGCAACGCCTTCCGGCTCGACCTTGGGGCCGTTTGCCGGTGAGCCTGGCACCATGATCAAGCCCACGGTCGGGCCCGATCGCGCGACGCGATAGCTTCCCCCGAGCACGCGGTCGACATCGGCCGGCAGCCGGCGCGAGAAGCTGGACCCGCCGCGGCCACAGACCTGCAAGGCGGCGAAGCGGTGGTCGCGCAACCCGCGCGCGAACCTGTCGGCATCGATGACGCCCTGGTCGAGCTTCTGCCCGCTGATGAAGAAGTCGACCTCGAAGTCCTTGCCCGCCCAGTAGCAGAGCGCCAGGTCCTCGCAGGCGACCGGGCCATGCTGGGCGGCAATGAAGCGGATGCCGTCGGCGACCTCGGCGCGCTGCCCGTCCAGATGCTTGAGGCTCGAGACCTCACGCGCGAGTCGCAGCGGCGCCAGGACCAGGATCGGCAGCATCAGCGCGACCATGCCCGCAGTGCGGAGCAGGGCCGGCCCCGGTGCCATGGCCGGCAGCCGCTCGATCGACAGGGCCGCTGAGATCGCTGTACAGATGACGAGGTCGAATACCGCGTTGGCGTCCGCGCCCTCGCCGCCCAGGATGAGGACGCCCCAAGCTCCGGCAAACAGGCCGTACAGCGCAAGCAGCCGTATCTCGGCTCGCCGCGGCTCGGCCGCGAGCAGCAGCAGGCTCGCGCCGAGCATCGGGAGTGCCGGCAAAAGGAATACCGGCATCCTGCTGGCCAGGTTGCCCAACCTGTAGGCGCGCGGAGTGGCGAAGACGCTCAAGAAGAAGTCCTGCCCGTAGATCATTTGCAGGAGCGCGCCACAGCCGAGCAGCAGCGCTGCCGATGTCGCCAGCCAGACTGCGAAGGCGCGCCGGTCGTGCCACCAAAGCCAAGCCGTGATCGCGAGCGGCAGCGGGATCAGGCTGTGCTTGATCAGGCCGCTCAGCAACGCGAGCGCCGCGGTCGCGGCCACACGCAGGCCGCTCTGGCGGCCGCTCAGGAAGAGCAGCAATGCGGTGGTCATTACGAGGTGGGCGAGCAGCTGCGGATCGTTGCTTCCGACGTAGGCCGAAGCCTGCGCGACCATGTAGCCGAGGAACAGCAGGGCTCCGAAGGCCCCGAGGCGCGCGCTCCCGCCCAGGCAGCGGACAATGAGCGCGATATTGCAGGCGACCAGCAGGAGACTGACCAGCGCGATCGTGCGACCGATCACGATGTGATCGCCGAAAATCATGCCGAGCCAGCCGATCAGGTAGAAGGACAACGGCGGATAATTGTTGGCGATCAGATCGCCGAAGCGCGGATACAGCGGCTGGCCGGCGATCGCGCGCTGCGCCTGATAGGCGTTCCATCCCTCGTTGTAATCGAGCGGGATCGCGAGCGGCAGGCGGGTCGCCGCCGGCAACAGCAGCGCGCCGACGATGAGCGCGAGCAGACCCGCCGCGATCAGGTCACCCTGCCGGCAGATCGCGGCGATGTGGCCGCCTGCCGGCCCGGCCGCGGGGTGCGGCGCGATGCTGCCGAGGGGCCGCCTGGCGGTGCTCAAACCTGCCTGCGCCAGGTCAGGGCCGAGCTTACCGCATAGTTCCAGACGGCGCCGACGATCGCGCCGGTCAGCCCGGCGAGCGGCCATGCCACGCGCAGCCGATAGAGCAACTGCGCGATCTGGAAGTTCGCCACGGCCCCGATGCTGCACACGAGGTAGAACGACAGATGGCCCCACAACAGACCGCGGCCCCGGAGGCGACGATCGCGATAGGTGACCAAGTTGTTGAAATTGAAGTTCAC
>DATAOG010000055.1:0-3909 GCA_036265855.1 Geminicoccaceae bacterium
GGTGGCGGCACGCATCGTGCGGATACGGATTGTCGGCCAGGCTCCAGCCCTCCCCGAAGGCCTGGTGGCCGAGATCATAGGCAGACGCCGCGGACGGGGCCGGCGCCGGCCGCGGCGGCGTCTGGTCGGACGCGCCAGTGCGGACCTCGGATGGCGCGAGCCGCAGCAGCACGCTGTCGTCGATGCCCGAGGGATGATCGGCCAGGACCTGCCGCCCGCGAGCCGTGATCCGGAACTCGCCGGGCTCCGGCCACTCGATCAGCCGCGCGCGATCGAGTTTGGCCGTGACCGCCCGCAGCCCTGCCCGGACCTCGGCTTCGGGCACCAGGTGCTCGACCCCGCATGCGCGCGAAGCTCGCGCAGGTGCGCGATACAGGCGTCCAGCGTGCCCGCGCTCGCGGCCGCGACCCGGAGCACCGCCAGCATCAGGTCCGGTTCGTGCAAGAGAACTGGATCGTCCCGTTCCATGCTTGTCCTCGCCTTCCGACCGCGGTAACGGGATCGCCCGGCAGCTCGTTCCACCGGTCGCCGAGGGACAATCGACTGGTCAGACGACGCCGATCCGACCGCAAACGACTCGGCCGTCAAGTCGGTGTCTTACTTCACGGGTAAGGCGGGACTGCCGCAGTGAGGCTGGTGGCGAGGGCGGTCTGAGCAGATGGGTAAGCTCGTCCGCGCGTCGGGGCGGTCGACGCCGCCAGCATTTCCGATTCGAGGAGGCATGATCCACGGGGCACTGCGAGCCATGGTCTGATTCAGTTTCCAGCGATCGCTACTGGGGGCGGTATTGATCGTCAGGCGAGCCCGATCCGTTCGGCGCGCGGGGTCTTGCCGTACATCTGCCGGTAGCACGTGGAAAAGTGCGAGGCCGAGACGAAGCCGGTGGCGAACGCGACGTTCATGACCGGCATCGTGGTCTGATAGAGCAGGTGGCGGGCGCGCTCGAGCCGGAGCTCAAGATAGTACTGCGCCGGCGTGCGCCCGAGATGCTTCTTGAACAGGCGCTCGAGCTGGCGGCGCGACAGGCCGACGTAGCGCGCCAGCATCTCCTGGTCGAGCGGCTCCTCGACGTTGCTCTCCATCATCTCGATCGCGCCGATCAGCTTCGGGTGATAGATGCCGAGCCGGACCCGGTAGGGGATCCGCTGGTGGTCGTGGGGCTGGCGGATCCGATCGAGCAGGCATTGCTCGGAGACCTTGACCGCGAGCTCGTGGCCGTGGTCGCGCGCGATCAGGTGCAGCATCAGATCGAGCGGCGCGGTGCCGCCCGAGCAGGTCAGCCGGTTGCCGTCGACCTCGAACAGATCGGCGCTGACGGCGATCTCGGGGAACTCCTCGACGAAGCCCGGCAGGTTCTCCCAGTGGATCGTGCAGCGGCGGTTGTGCAGGAGCCCGGCCCTGGCCAGCAGATGGGCGCCGGTGCAAAGCGCGCCGACCACCGCGCCCGAGCGGTCGGCCCGGCGCAGCCAAGCGAACAGCTCGCGATCGACGATCCGCTCGGCGCCGAGCCCGCTGCAGAGGATCACGGTCGGCTGCTCGCGGCCGGGGCCGATGTGGACCTCGGCGAGGCTCTGATCGGCGGTCACCAGGCAACCGTTGCTGGCCGGGACCGGACCCGCCTGCTTGGCGACCACCCGCCAGCTGTAGAGCGTCCGCCCGGCCATGCGGTTGGCGATCCTGAGCGCCTCGAGCGCCGAGACGAACGCCATCATCGAGAAGTTCGGGACCAGGACGAAGGCAAAAGGCTCGGGCGTCGGCGCTGGTTCCGCCCGGTCGGACGTGCCCGGCTCCTGGTGCCCGTTGGCTCGGGCCATCCTGGCAGCTCCTCGCGCGGCTCGCTGTACCGATGTCGCAAAGCCGACATCTGGTGCCCAGTATATCGACCGATCGGCAATCGAAGACAACCGGGCACGCGATGTCGCCTGCAAGATAGCCCGTGTCGCTGCGGGCCATGCGGTGCTACACCGGTGCTGTGATTTGCACTCCGCGGCAGGGAGGCTCGACAGCGCATGGCCACGACCAGGATCGGCAGCGATATCGAGATCGCGCGGGCGGCAAGCCTGCTGCCGATCGGCGAGGTTGCCGAGCGGCTCGGGATCCCGGGCGCGGCGCTCTATCAATACGGACCCGACAAGGCCAAGATCGGCTTCGGCTTTCTCGAGCAGCTCGCGGGCCGGCCGGACGGCAAGCTGGTGCTGGTGACCGCGATCACCCCGACGCCCGCGGGCGAAGGCAAGACCACGACGACCGTCGGGCTCGGCGACGGCCTGAACCGGATCGGCGTCCGCGCCGCGATCTGCCTGCGCGAGCCCTCGCTCGGCCCCTGCTTCGGCATGAAGGGCGGCGCCGCCGGCGGCGGCTATGCCCAGGTCGTGCCGATGGAGGACATCAACCTCCACTTCACCGGCGACTTCCACGCGATCGGCAGCGCCAACAATCTGCTCGCGGCGCTGATCGACAACCACCTCTACTGGGGCAACGAGCTCGGGATCGACGCGCGGCGGATCACCTGGCGCCGGGTCATGGACATGAACGACCGGGCGCTGCGCCAGGTCGTGAGCTCCCTGGGCGGGGTCGCCAACGGCTACCCGCGCGAGGACGGCTTCGACATCACGGTCGCCTCCGAGGTCATGGCGATCTTCTGCCTCGCCCAGGACATCCAGGACCTTGAGCGCCGGCTCGGCAACGCGATCATCGGCCAGACTCGCGACCGGCGCCCGGTGACCGCGGCCGACCTCAAGGCGGAGGGGCCGATGGCGGTCCTGCTCAAGGACGCCTTGATGCCGAACCTGGTGCAGACGCTCGAGCACAATCCCGCCTTGATCCACGGCGGCCCGTTCGCGAACATCGCGCACGGCTGCAACTCGGTGATCGCGACCAAGACCGCGCTCAAGCTTGCCGACTTCGTCGTCACCGAAGCCGGCTTCGGCGCCGACCTCGGCGCGGAAAAATTTTTCGACATCAAGTGCCGGAAGGCGGGGCTCGTGCCCGACGCGGCCGTGGTGGTCGCGACCGTGCGCGCGCTCAAGATGCACGGCGGCGTCGCGCGCGACCGGCTGGCCGAGGAGAACCTGGACGCGCTCAGGCGCGGCATGGCGAACCTCGCCCGCCACGTCCAGAACGTCCGCCGCTTCGGCGTGCCGGCCGTGGTCGCGATCAACCACTTCACGAGCGACACGCCCGCCGAGCACGCGCTCTTGCAGGACCTCTGCCGCGGCCAGGGCGTCGAGGCGATCGTCTGCAGCCATTGGGCCGAGGGCGGCGCCGGCGCCGAGCGTCTTGCCGAGCACGTGGTCCAACTCTGTGAGCGCGAGCGCTACCTCGACGGCCGGGGGTTTCAACTGCTGTACCCCGACGACATGCCTCTGTGGGACAAGATGAAGACGATCGCCACCAAGATCTACGGTGCCGAGGACATCATCGCCGACAAGACGATCCGGGCGCGGTTTGCGGAATTGCAGGAGCAGGGCTACGGGCACTATCCGGTGTGCGTCGCCAAGACCCAGTACAGCTTCTCGACCGACCCGAACCTGAAGGGCGCGCCCTCGCACCACGTGGTGCCGATCCGCGAGGTGCGCCTTGCCAACGGCGCCGAGTTCGTGGTCGCGATCTGCGGCGACATCATGACCATGCCCGGCCTGCCCCGCGTGCCCTCGGCGAACAGCATCCGGATCGACCCCCAGGGTCAGGTCGAGGGGCTGTTCTGACCCGACGCTCGGCCGAGAAGATCAGGCGAGACCGATCCCCAGACCGCCAGAGCCCGTCCGACGCGCAGCATGGTTGCGTTGTCCATGCGCCCGAACGGCTCGCGGAGCTTGGCTCGCCGGACGGTCATGGCCTTGTCCACCATGATCTGGGAGACGACGCTCAGTCCGTTGGTCGCTGACGGCTCGACGGTGATGCGAAACT
>DATAOG010000056.1:0-1657 GCA_036265855.1 Geminicoccaceae bacterium
TTCGGCCGCGCACGATCCTCGACTACGGCCTCAACCTTGTGGCATTTGCCGGCATCTCGGTGCCGTCCTTCTGGCTCGCGCTGCTGCTGATCCTGCTGTTCTCGGTCGAGCTGGGCTGGCTGCCGGCGAGCGGAGTCCAGAAGGTCGGGGCCGACAGTCTCGGCGACCGGCTCGCCCACCTGGTCCTGCCGGTGCTCACGCTGACCGTGCTGACCGCCGGCAGCATCCTGCGCTTCACCCGCAGCGCGATGCTCGAGACGCTCCGTCAGGACTACATCCGAACCGCCCGCGCCAAGGGCCTGGGGCCGCTCGGCGTGGTGCTCGGGCACGCGCTCCGCAACGCCATGATCCCGGTCGTCACCGTTCTCGCGCTGCATTTCGGCGCGCTGTTCTCGGGCGCGTTGATCGTGGAGACCATGTTCGCCTACCTCGGCATGGGCAAGCTGATCTACGACTCGGTGATGGGCAACGACTTCAACCTGGCGCTGGTCGGGCTGTTGTTCGCGACGCTGCTGACGCTCGTAAGCAATCTCGGCGCCGACCTGATCTATGCCTGGCTCGACCCGCGGATCTCCTATGCCGACTGAGGCGGGTGCGGTGCTCGCGGCGGCGCGTCGCGGCCCCGAGCGCCCGGGCGTCACGCCGGGCCGGCTGCTGCTGCGCCGGTTCCGGCGCCATCGCCTGGCGCTCGCGAGCGCGTTCCTGCTCGCGGCTCTCGCGCTCGCGAGCCTGTCGGCCCCGCTCTGCGCCGCCTGGCTCGGCCTCGACCCGAACGCGGTCGATCTGCTCGACCGCTTCGGGCCGCCATCGGCGGCGCATCCGCTTGGCACCGACGAGCTCGGCCGCGATCTTTTGCTGCGCCTCTTGTACGGCGGCCGGATCTCGCTGTTCGTCGGGCTCGTGGGCGCGCTTGCGGCGGCCGGGCTGGGGACTTTGGTCGGCCTGCTCGCCGGCTATATCGGCGGCCGCACCGACGCGCTGCTGATGCGGCTGACCGACGCGGTGATCGCGCTGCCGCTGCTGCCGCTCCTGATCGTGCTCGCCGCGGTCGATCTGACCAAGCTCGGCCTGCCCTCGGCGCTCGTGCAGTCGGACGCCGCGAGCCTTTACCGGATCCTCGCGATCGTCGCGCTCACGGGCTGGACCACGGTCGCCCGTCTGGTGCGCGGGACCACGCTCTCGGTCCGCGCCCAGGACTTCATCCGGGCCGCGGTCGCCCAGGGCGCCGGCCCGATCCGGATCATGGCGCGCCACGTGCTGCCCAACGTGATCTCGCCGGTGATCGTCGCCACGACGCTGTCGGTCGGCAACGTGATCCTGACCGAATCGGTGCTGAGCTTTCTCGGGCTCGGCATCCAGCCGCCGCTGCCGAGCTGGGGCAACATGCTGACCAACGCCCAGGAGCTGATCTGGGAGGCCCCGACGCTCGCGGTCTACCCGGGCCTGCTGATCTTCGCGACCGTGATTGCCTTCAATTTCCTCGGCGACGGCCTCCAGGACGCGATCGATCCGCGGGCAGGCGAGCCGTGAATCGGCGGCAGCTTGCTTGCCGGCCGGCGACCGTGGTAGTCTGGCCGGCGTCGAACAGCCGTCAGCGCCAACGTCGGAGTCGGTCCGGGTCCTGGGACGATGACCTGGTTTGTCGAGATTTTAGCCG
>DATAOG010000057.1:0-4209 GCA_036265855.1 Geminicoccaceae bacterium
TGGCCGGATAGTCCTGTCGGAGCCCGGTTTCGTCGAGACGTAGGTTCTCCGCCCCGTCGAATTCCGGCTTCTGGTAGGCGATCCTGACCACCTCGGGGCGGCAGCTCGGGGCCGATGCCGGCAAAGCTCGCCTGGCCGGAGGCGAGGTAGGCGGCCGTGTAGGAGTAGACGTCGCGACCCTAGAAGGTCGCCGAGCGCTCCGAGCCCGGCCGGCGGAACCTTTTCTCGTCGATCTCGCGCACGGGTCGATGCCGAGCTAGTCCGCGACCAGCGTCAGCGTGCCGTTGTCGGGGCTGACGAAGTAGTGCCCGGACCTCGTCTTCAGGACCACGGACTTGCGCCGGTGCGGACGCCCGGGTCGATCACCGCGACGAACACCGTGCCCGGCGGCCAGTAGCGCGCGGTCTGCGCCAGCCGATAGGCGCCATCCCAGATGTTGAAGGCGGGATCTCGTGCGTCAGGTCCTCGAGGCGGAGGGTCGGGTCGACCGAGTGGGCCACGCCCCGCATCGCCGAGACCGCGCCGTCTTTGATGGCTTGCCATACAACCGCTGAAACCCGGTCCGCACTTCGCGCACTACTTCCGGATCGCGGTCACGCCAGTAGCCCGGACTCTTCATCAGCGCGATCAGGCGGCGAACTTCCTGCTTCTCGAACTCGACAGCTGCGCTCATCGCCCTCTTCCTGAAAGCTATTTTCCCCGTTGCTCAAAGTGCGGGATCCGCGCCTCTGACAACTTTTATTCTCCTCCAAGTTGAAAAAAGCAAGTCCGTCGCGGCTGCAACCGCCAGCTGCGGTCCCTTGAGCAAAAACCTCTGTGTGACAGAACCTTATCCAGTATTGATGGGGCAATAGGTGCGCTCACGGAACGCTCTGATCCGTGAGGGCGTGGCCGCATGGTCACACAGCAGTCCGAGAGCACCCCCAAAGCACGCGATGGGCGCGGCCCTGGCAAACGCCTTGGCGGGTCCCGGTCGCGGGCGTATGGTGGGCGGCCCGACGAGCTAAACCAAAACCTCAGAACCGGTGGGGAGCCCGATGTACGATCTGGTGATCCGGGGCGGGCGGCTGATCGATCCGGCGCAGGGCCTGGACCAGCGGCGGGACGTCGCGTTCCAGGACGGCAAGGTCGCCGCGGTCGCGCCGACCATCGACGCTCGTGAGGCCCGCGAGGTGATCGCCGCCGACGGCCGCCTGGTGGTGCCGGGGCTGATCGACCTGCACACCCACGTCTGGTGGGGCGGCACCAGCCTCAGCGTCAGGCCCGAGCCCGTCGCCAGACGCTCGGGCGCCACAACGCTGGTCGACGCCGGCAGCGCCGGCCCCGGCAACTTTCACGGCTTTCGCGCCCACATCATCGAGCGCTGCCCGGTGCGCATCCTGCCCTATCTCAACATCTCCTTCGCCGGCATCTTCGCGTTCTCCAGATCGGTGATGGTCGGCGAGTGCAGCGACGTCCGCCTGCTCGATGCCCGCGAGTGCCTCGACGTGGCCCTGCGGAACCGGGATCTGATCGTCGGCATCAAGGTCCGGGTCGGGCGCAACACGAGCGAGGGCTACGGCGTGTTCCCGCTCGAGCTGGCGATCGAGGTCGCAGACGAGCTCGGCCTCCCCGTCATGGCGCACATCGACTTTCCGCCGCCCTCGCGCAAGGACATGCTGGCCCGCCTGCGCCCGGGCGATGTGCTGACCCATTGCTATCGGCCGTTCCCGAACGCGCCGGTGGTCCGTGGCGAGGTCCGCCCCGAGATGTGGGAGGCGCGCCAGCGCGGCGTGATTTTCGACATCGGCCACGGCATGGGCGGCTTCGGCTTCGCCTCGACCCGGCCGATGCTCGAGGCGGGCTTTTCGCCGGACGTGATCAGCAGCGATGTCCACGTGCTCTGCGAGCACGGCCCGGCGTTCGATCTCTTGCACACGATGTCCAAGCTGATGTGTCTGGGGATGCCGCTCGTCGAGGTGATCCGCGCCGCGACCGCGCGACCGGCCGAGGCGCTCCGGCGCAAGGATCTCGGGACGCTCGCGCCCGGCGCGGCCGGCGATGCGGCGGTCCTCAGGCTCGCCGAGGGCGCCTTCGACTACGTCGACGTGATGGGCGAGCGGATCACCGGCGACCGGCGGCTCGAGGTCGACGCGATCGTGCTCGGCGGCCGGCTCTGGTCGGAAGACGATCCGGCGCGATGAGCCGGAGCTATCGCGGCCTCTACGCCTACGCCTGGGACCTCGCCGACGAGGGCCTGGAAGTCGCGCTCGACCGCATCCGGCCGACCGGCATCAACACGATCACGCTCGCCGCCAGCTACCACGCCGGCAAGTTCCTGCGTCCGCACGGCGTCAGCGGCAAGGTCTATTTTCCCAAGGACGGCACGGTCTACTTCCAGGCGCGCGCCGAGCGCTATGGCGAAATCAAGCCGCTGGTGAACCCGCTGGTCGCGGAATTCGACGCTTTCGCCGAACTGCAGCAACGGGCGCCGGATCTCGACCGGGTTGCCTGGGTGGTCTGCTGCCACAATACGCCGCTCGGCGAGCTCCATCCCGAGCTCACCTCGCGCAACGCGTTTGGCGACTCCTACCCGTACAGCCTCTGCCCCGCCCATCCGGCGGTGCGCGACTATGTGGTCAATCTCTGCGCCGACCTCGCCGACCGCCACGAGCTCGCCGGCATCGCGCTCGAGACGCCAGGCTGGCTGCCCTACGACCACGGCTTCCATCACGAGTTCGCGCTGCTGCCGCTCGATCGGTTCGTCAAGATCCTGCTGGCGCTCTGCTTCGCGGACAGCACGCGCCACGCCGCCCGCGCCGCCGGCATCGACGCCGATCGCCTGCAGGCCAAGACGCGGTCTTTGCTCGAGGGCTGGTTCCAGGCGGAGCTCGCCGTGCCTGATCCGCTCGCGAGCGAGTGGTGGCAGGCCGAGGTGGTGAGCGACCCCGAGTTCGCGGCCTTCCTGCACTGGCGCTGCCGGGTGGTCGCGGACCTGGTCGCCGCGGTCAAGGCCGCGCTGCCGTCGATCACGCGGCTCGCGGTGATCCCGACCGTGCAGCGGCCGCCCGCCGCGTGCTGGCTCGAGGGCAGCGATCTCTCCCTGCTGGCGGGTGCTGCCGACGCGCTCGAGGTGCCAGCCTATCAGCCGACCGCCGAGGAAGCCTACCTTTGCGCCTGGGACGTCCGCCGGCGGGCGGGCGAGGATGCGAGCTTGCACTTCATCCTCCGGCCGAGTTTTCCCGATCTCGCCGGCGGCGCCGAGACGGTCGCGGCCGCAATCCGCCTGCGAGAAGTCGGTATGGCCGGGATCGCCTTCTACAACTATGGCCATCTGCGCCTTGCCAGCCTCGAGCGCATCCGGGCCGCGCTGGCGGCGCTCGAGTAGGCGGGGCTCTTACGCGCGCTCGTAGCGGCTGTGCGGCCCGCGAGTTCGCGCGAGCCCGGATCGCTTAGCGGCCGCTATCCGGCGGGCACGGCGGCGCGGACGCCGGAGCCCCTGGGCTCGGGGAGCGGGACCCGCGGCGGCACCAAGGCCGGAAGTTCGGCACCCTGCCCCGGCCGCGCCAGCCGCTCGTCGGCGACCGGCAGACGGCCGATCGCGGCCTCGAGATTCGCCGGCCGATAACGCCGCAGCCGGCCGTCTTCGGACGCCATCTGGCCGAAGCGTTGGAGCGCGCTCCAGTGAATCATCTCGTTGACGAACTCGCAGCCCTCGTGCGGGCGGTTGGTTCGCAGCCGGTAGCACCCGAGCTGCTCGAGCAGGCGCTGAAGCCACGAGGTCTCGACGGCATTCTGGCCGAGCCGACGCTGAAACGGACAGATCCGGCTCATCGTGTACAGAGGCGTCCGCGAATCGTAGATGCCGCCGAACGGGTCCGGCCTGATGTGCCGGGCGATGTAGTCCTCATCGAAGCTGAGCCCCGAATTGGCCTGCACGCGCCGGATCATCCAGGTCAGCGCGAGATCCGAGATGCTGGTATCGGACCAGCCGCCGCCGACGTTCGAGTGCGCGCCCGGGAACCAGACCTGCTCGACCAGCTGGGTCAGCTCCTGGCCGCGCTTCTTCTGCCAGAGCACCGGACCGAACGGGCCGCGCTTTTCGTCGATCGCCAGCGCCTGGAACGCGCAGTCGACCAGGTCGGAGAGTTCGGCGTCATGAAACTGGTATTTGCGGTTGGCCCATTTCAGCGTCTCGAGCGGCACGCCCAACGACCCCACGGTATCCCA
>DATAOG010000058.1:0-4278 GCA_036265855.1 Geminicoccaceae bacterium
AAGGCGCCGAAGATCGTGCCGACTCCGCCGGACAGGCTCGCGCCGCCCAGCACCACCGCGGTGATCACCTTCAGCTCGACGCCCTGGCCCGCGAGCACCACCGCCGTGTTCAGGCGCGATGCCAGCAGGGCGCCGGCGAGACCGGCGAGGAACCCCATGATCACGAAGAAGCTGAACACCGTCCGGTCGACATTGATGCCCGAGAGCTTCGCCGCCCTGGCGTTGCCGCCGATGTAGTAGGCCTGGCGGAAATACCGGGTGCGACCGACCAGGAAGGCGAACAGCAGCACGATCACGGCCATGAACCAGAAGGGCGAGTAGATGCCCAGGATCTGGCTCTGGCCGAAGACCGTGAAGCCGTGGCCAATGTTGGTCACGCCGGCGCCGGAGACGAGCTGCAGGAGGCCGCGGTAGATGGAGAGCGTCGCGAGCGTCGCGATCAGCGCATTAATCCTGAACTTCGTGACCAGTGCGCCGTTGAGAGCGCCGAGCAGGACGCCCCAGCCGCAGCCGATCAGGAACGCGACGATCGGCGGCAGGCCCAGGTTCTTGGCGGCAAGGCCCGCCATGATGCCAGAAAAGCCCAGGATGCCGCCGATCGAGAGGTCGAACATGCCGCTGATCAGCAGCACCATCATGCCGCAGGCCAGAATCCCGGTCTGGGCGGTGTCGAGGAGGACGACGGCGGCGTTGGCGGCCCGCGGAAAGGTCGTGGGCTCGAGGATCGTCATAAGCGCGACCAGGGCAACGATCAGCACGATCAGCAGCAGCTGCCGCTCGGTCGCGATGCGCACCAGCAGGCCCCGCCCGCGCGGGCGCTCGCCGGCCGGGCTGCCGAGCGGTTCGCCGTAGGCGACCGCGGCGCTGCTGCCGCCGGAGGGCGGAAGGTCGGCGCTCATGCTGCAGGCTGCTCCATGGCATGGGCTCTGGGCGCGGCGAGCTCGAGGATCGCGATCTCGGTCGCGGTCGCCGCGTCAAGCTCGCCGACCACCCGGCCCTCCGACATGACCACGATCCGGTGCGCCAGCGCCAGCACCTCCGGCAGGTCGGAGGACACCACCAGCAGCGCGATGCCGCTCGCGGCAAGCTCGCGCAGGATCCGGTAGATGTCGGCCTTGGAGCCGACGTCGACACCGCGGGTCGGCTCGTCGACGATCAGGATGCGTGGCTGGCGCGCCAGCCACTTGGCGAGCAGCACCTTCTGCTGGTTGCCGCCCGACAGGTAGCGGACCTCACGCTCGACGTCCGGCGTGACGATGCGCAGCTCGTCAACGTATTGCCTGCTGACCTGGCGCATCGCCGGCTTGGACAGAAGCCCCCAGCGCGTATAGGCGGCAAGATTGGCGGCGGCCACGTTGGCGGTGATGGTGAAGTCGGTGAACAGGCCGCCGTCCTTGCGATCCTCGGGCAGCATCGAGATGCCCGCGGCCATCGCGTCGGCGGGACTGCGCGCGCGAAGCTCCCGGCCCTCGACCAGGACGCTGCCCGACTGGATCGGCCGGGCGCCGAACACCGCCTCGCAGACCTCGGTGCGGCCGGCGCCGACCAGACCAGCGAGACACAGGATCTGGCCGTAGCGCAACGCGAACGATGCCCCGACCACCGGGTCCGCGACCAGGTTCCGGACCTCGAGAGCGACCACCGCATCGCTCGCGGCCCGCCGGGCGTCGGGCTCGAAGGAGAGCTCGCGCCCGACCATCAGCGCGATCAGCTCGCCCGGCGTGACCGCGGCGGTGTCGCGGACGCCCGTGACGCGACCGTCCTTCATGACCGTGACGCGGTCGGAGATCTCGAAGATCTCGGCCATGCGGTGCGAGACGTAGACGACGGCAACACCCTGGGCCGCGAGCCGCCTGATCACCCGGAACAGGTGACGGCCTTCCTTGATGGTCAAGGACGAGGTGGGCTCGTCGAGGATCAGAAGCTTGAGCTCGTGCGAGAGGCCCTTGGCGATCTCGACCATCTGCTGCTGGCCGGGCGACAGCTGCGCGACGGTCGCGCGCGGATCGATGTCGACCTCCAGATCGGCCAGGATCCGGCGCGTGCCCTCGTACATCGGAGTCCGCCGGATGACGCCGAGAGCATTGGCCGGCTGACGGCCGGCATAGACGTTCTCGGCCACGTTCAGCGCGCCGACGAGGCTCCGCTCCTGGTAGACCATCGCGATCCCGGCGTCGGCCGCGCCCTGCTCGTCGAGCCCGACGATCGAGGCGCCATCCAGCTCGATCGCGCCGGCGTCCGGCCGATAGACGCCCGCGACCAGGTGCATCAGCGTCGACTTGCCGGCGCCGTTCTCGCCGATCAGCGCGTGCACCTCGCCGCGCCAGACCTCGAAGGACACATCATCGACCGCCCGCACGCCCGGAAAGGTCATGATCACGTGCTGCATGGCCAAACGCGGAAGCGGGGCCGTGGCTCCGCCAACGTCCTGACCGGCCGACGAGGTGCTCGCAGCCTCGCGGCTCATGACCACCTGGAGCGGTGACGGATCTGCGGGCCTGGCGCCTGCAGCAATCTGACCATCTCCGGTAAGACCGCCCCTCTGTGCGTTCCTCTGTCCAGGAGCTATCAGCCAGCCGATGGACAGGGTTTGGTTGTTGGCACGACTATGCGCTGGCAGGACGGATCATGTCAAAGGGAGGGTTGCGGGCTGCAAAGACTTGATTGCGGGGCGGGGCAAGGGCCGACCGCAACCGGCCGGTCATGCCGGTGCCACCGGTGGGATTGCCCGGCGGCGAGCGCGATCGCCTCTTCCTGGCGCAGCTGATCCGCGAGCAGGCGTCCGCGACTGAAGAACAGTCTTGACTGAGCCTCGATCGGCGCCAACCGTTGCCCTCGGGCGGCGCCGAACCGGGCCACGGCATCGCATGGCTAAACCTGATCCCTGTCCGGCAGGCGACCCGCCCGCGCCAAACCGGATGCAGCGAGTCGATCAAGCGCAGAACCGATGGCCTCCACCCGCGAACGCCCTGCCCTTCGGGCCTACTTCGCCCGCCGTACGCTTCCCCTGCGGCAACATCCGCGACTGGTCTTCTCGATCCTTCTGGGCATCCTCGCCTATCTCGTTCTACCCAAGAGCATCGGCGAAGGCTCGCGGCTGCTTGCGTCCTTCGACCTCGCGGCTCTCGCCTTCCTCGGCGCCATCTGGATCATGATGGCGCGCGCGACCACGGCCGGGATGCGCCGCCGCGCCCAGATCGAAGACGAGAGTCGCCACGTCGTGCTGGCTCTCAGCGCGGCCACGGCGGTCGCCATCCTGCTGGCGATCGCCCTGGAGCTGCACCAGATCCGGGGCCAGCCACCGGCCGCCACCGGGCTGCGCGTCTCTCTCGCGGCGCTGACGATCCTGCTCGCCTGGCTGTTCATGAACACAATATTCGCGCTGCACTACGCCCACTTCTTCTACGGCGACTCCGACGCGCCTGCGGGTGGCGACGTGCGCGGCCTCCTCTTCCCCGGCCGCACCGAACCGGACTACTGGGACTTCCTCTATTTCTCGTTCGTGATCGGCATGACCTTCCAGGTCTCCGATGTGCAGATCGAGAGTCACCGCCTCCGGCGAATCGCGCTCGCCCATGGCGTGCTTGCTTTCTTATTCAACGTCGTGGTCCTGGCCCTCTCCATCAATATCATCGCAGGTCTGCTATAAGGGACTAGATGGACCTTCCGACCGGATGGTGCGGCTCGCGCCGAGCGGTCACGCGAGTCGGACCCGGATGCAGGCGGCGCGCAGGATTGGCGCCGGCTGCGCTGCTCGCGGGAGATCGCCATGGGAGAGTTGCGCAACCGCGTCGTTCGAGTGAGGCGCTTCGGCGGTCCCGACGGGCTCGAGGTGGTCGACGCTCCCCTGCCGACCGCCGGCCGGGGCGAGGTCCGGGTCCGCGTGCTCGCCTCGGGCTTGCAGTACACTGACGTCTTGATCCGGCGCCACCTCTACCCGCAAACCGCGGCCCGCCGGCCGCCGTTCGTGCTGGGCTATGATGTTGTGGGGGAGATCGATCAGCTCGGCGATGGCGTGCGCGACCTTCAGCTCGGCGACCGCGTGGCCGATCTGACGGTGCTCGGGTCGAACGCCGCCTATCGCACGCTCCGGGCTGACCGTCTGGCCCGCGTGCCGGCAGGCCTCGACGCGGCCGAGGCGGCGACGCTGATCTTGAGCTGGACGACCGCGTATCAGCTCCTGCATCGCGCGGCCCTGGTGCAGCGCGGCCAGCGCGTGCTCGTGCATGGAGCCGCCGGCGCCGTCGGTCAGGCGCTGCTCGCCCTCGGCAGGCTGGC
>DATAOG010000059.1:0-5275 GCA_036265855.1 Geminicoccaceae bacterium
GTGAGAACAAGGCGTTGAAATACTGTCGTTTACGGTCAGCATGGATGACTTGGAAAGGCACGCCATCTGCCTCCGGAGCAAGAGGTCGTGGGTTCGAGTCCCGCCGTGCGCACCAGAAAATCCCGATCTATCGGCCGGTCGCACTGACGCAGAAGGCGAGCGGATTCGGGTCTTTCAGAAGGGCTCGCGGAGCGCCCACCTTAGCGGTCTGGATGCTGCCCGAGGCCTGCCGTGTCGGTCAGATCGCAGGGCCGTCCATCACGGGTCGCGAAGCGCGCAGGCCCTGGTGCGCCGACGTGGGTCGCAGACTTCGCCATTTGCACCTGCATCGGCGCACGTCGAGGGCTTGCGACAGCTACCAGCCGTGACACCCGACCTTGAGCGCCCCTCAGATCGCCCGCGATCTGCCGGCGTCAGCAGCAGGAGCGACTCGCTTCTGCAGGGACTGTTAGTAGGCCGGACGCTTGCTTTTGGCTTTCGAGACGCCCGCGGAGCGCTGGATCCGGGACGGATGCGACCGTCCGAGCCCGCTCGCCGAGCGTACAGGAACGACGAGGGGCAGCCCGAAGGCTACCCCTCGCCTCCCCGTCGTCAGGGAACAACGCGCAGCGTGAAGCGGTACCGCTCGGCGATGGAGCTTGCGCCCTCCCAAGGGCGCCATTGCTTGAGCGTGATCAGAGTCGTGCCGGGTGCCTTAGGCAGGAAGATCCACTCGACACGCCCTCCTGAACCGACGGCGCCCGAGGTATAGTGCGCCTGGCCTTCGCGCACCTCCACGACGCTGGGGTCGGCCTCCTCGACGGCCCAGCGATAGCCGGTCGTGGCGTTCTCGGGAAGGCTCACCGTGACCGCCTCGCCGACATGGACCTCAACGCTCTGGCCGTCGTTCTGCTCGGTCAACCGCAGTTTCTCCGACATCTCCACCTGCGCCTGTCCGGTTGCTGCGCACGCCACGAAGAAGGCGACAACGCCCTCGAGCAGCCTAGGCCATGTCACCGCTCTCGGCGCCCGGCTCGCGGGCGTCAGACCGTGACGCCGTAGCTCTCGGCGAAGAAGGCCGCCTTTATGTACGCCTCGCTGGCATAGCCAAAGCCGCGGTCCCCCCAGGTCGTATTCCAGCTGTTGCGGATGATGAACCGGCCTTGCCGGGTGTAGCCGACGATGCAGACCGCATGACCGCCACGCACCGTCGCCGGATTGAACACGTCCAGATTGCCTTGGGTCGCGGCGGCGTTGTCCCACGTGGAATCAACCTGCAGGCCCGCCATCAGCGGTCCGTGCGTGGCCAGCCAAGTTCGCCATTGGTTCAGGTCCTTGCCCAGATTGAAGTAGGCTGCGATCCGGCGCTGCGCCGCTGTTGCGAAGAACACATTCTCGTCGCCGAGATACATGTTCGTCTCGATATGGAACGGGAGCATCGTTTCGGGTACGGCCCCGTATTTCCTCAAGACGTCCATCGCCGCCTTGAGGCTGGTGCCGGCACCCTCGATGAAGGTTTCCGGCCGATTGACGAACTCGTCGGTTTCCTTGGAGGCCATCCACGTCGCGCGTGGCGAGAGCCGCTTGTTCTCATCCAACCGACGGGCCCCGACCATGTGATAGCGCATCACGCCGTCGGTCGACGCCCAGCCGACGCATGAGCCCGTCCGTTCCTGATCGCCGATGGTCCACCAGCTGGCGCGAAGGTCGACCGCGGGCGGCGGGGCGGCGACCGCACCCAAGGCGCCGGAGGCGACCGCGTCATCGAAGCGCCAGTCGCGTTCAATGTCCCGGGAAGGGACGAGATTGCAGATCCGATGGGATTCCGGATGGGAAACGGTGGTGCCAGTCATGTAAATCCTCCGAAAATGTGCAACCAGACCTCACCTACGGATGGCTTAGTCCAGAATAAACGTACGGGATAAACATGAACCCAGGCCGAGCGCGTTGCAAGCGAAAAGCGGCGGTCTCGAGCCAGACCCGAGGTCGCGGAACCGGCGCTGGTCTCCGGGGCTCGCGGGATTCGCGCCGCGCGCCAGCTGCGCCCCGGCTGGGCGCTGGGTGGCCTGGCGATTCAGCGGACGGGTCCGGGCGGACGCCGGGTCCGCTCAGCGCCGCGATTGAGACGGCTTTCCCTGCGCGCTAACACGGACTCCGGCCCGGACCGGCGGACGAGCCGGCCCGGACGGATCGTGCATTGCGGGGGTGAACATGGATCAGCTGATCGACAGCTTGCCGGGCTCGCTGCAGGCCGTCCAGGGCTGGCAGGCCGGGCTCTGGGCGATCGGCCTCGTGGCCGCGGCGATCGCGGCCGGCCTCGTGGCCAATCTTCTCGTGTTTTCGGCGATCACCCGGGTCGCCCGCCGCACGGCGAGCGTCACCGACCAGGCCATGGCCCGCCGTCTGCGCGGGCCTGGCCGGCTGCTGTTCCCGCTGCTCGGGCTGCTGCTGGTGCTGCCGGTACTGCCGCTGCCGCCGCGCGCGCTGACCGTGCTGACGCGTGGCCTCGACCTCGCGCTCACCGGCGCGATCGGCTGGCTGATCGTCCGGGGCGTCGAGGTCGCGGCTGAAGTGCTCGAGCTCCGCTTCGCGCGCGATGTCGCCGACAACCTCCAGGCGCGCCGGGTCCGGACCCAGATCCAGGTGTTCCGGCGAATCGCGATCGGCATAGTGGCGGTGGTCACGCTCGGCATCATCCTGATGTCGTTCCCGAGCGTCCGCCATCTGGGGGTCAGCCTGTTCGCCTCCGCCGGGATCGCGGGCCTGGTCGCCGGCATCGCCGCGCGGCCGGCGCTGTCCAACCTGATCGCCGGCATCCAGATCGCGCTGACCCAGCCGATCCGGATCGAGGACATGGTGATCGTCGAGAACGAATCGGGCTGGATCGAGGAGATCGGCACGACCTACGTCGTGGTCCGGATCTGGGACCTGCGCCGGCTGATCGTGCCGCTGTCCTACTTCATCGAGCAGCCGTTCCAGAACTGGACCCGCCGGACGACCAACCTGACCGGCACGGTGATGCTCTACGTCGACTACACGGTCCCGGTCGAAGAGGTCCGCCAGGAGTTGCTGCGCATCCTGAAATCGACGGACCTGTGGGACGGCAAAATCTGGAATCTGCAGGTCACCGATGTCGCCAAGGACGCGGTCCAACTGCGGGCGCTAATGAGCGCGACCGATCCCGGCCGCGCCTGGGATCTGCGTTGCTACGTGCGCGAGCGGCTGCTCGGGTTCCTGCAGGAGCGTCACACGGACCATCTGCCGAAGACCCGCACCGAGATCCTCGCCGCGGCGCCGCAACCGACGCCCGCGTAGTGCGCTTCAGGTCAGATCGACCAGCGCTCCGGCCGCCGGGCTGCGCAACAGCGCCTTGCGCGCCTGCCACTGCTCGGCCGGCTCGAGCGTCTCGAGGAACTGGACCTCACCGCCCGCGAGCAGCGCGACCGGCAGGCCGTTCCGGTAGAGCAGGCGATTGCCGGTCAGCGCCGCGAGCTTGGGGCCGGGCGTCAGGATGCCGACTAGGTTGAGCGGATCGGCGCCGGAGAGCGAGACCCAGGCGTCGGAGCCGGGCTTGCGCCGGGTCTCGCGCAGCATGCCGACCGCATCCGGCAGCGCGTACTGCTCGCCCGAGAAGCCGGCGACGAAGCGGCCGCCCCGGATCTCGCCGCGCGCCTCGAGCCGCCGATAGACCCGCAGAAGGTCGCGCCAGGGCGGCAGCCAGTCGGCCTCGCGCTCGAGCAGGCGCCAGAACACGACGCCGTAACGCAAGAGGAGCCGGCGCGCGACGTGCTCGACCGCCTCGGGGCTGGGCTCGGAGCCGGTCTGAGCGGGCCGGGCGCGGCGCGCGAGCGCCCAGCGGCCCGCATCCTCCATGCCGAACAAAAAGCTGCGGCGGCGGCGCCGCCCGCCGGCGCCGGGCTTGCGGCGATCCGAGGGCACGAGCAGCGCGCGCAGGCCGGCGAAGCTGTCCGAGGTCACGAGCCCGAGTGCCACGAGCTCAGCGAGCGCGTCCTCGACCTGCGAGCGCAAGAGACCCGTGCCGGCGATCAGCTCGTCGAAGAACGATGCCCCGTATTGCCGGATGCACTCGGCGACCGCCTGCGCGCGCGGGCTCGGGCGGACCGCGTCGGGCACCGGCGACAGCGAGGCCCAGTGCGGCGCATGCCGGCGCGCCAGCAGCGTGATCGGGGTCGTGCGCACCGGTGATACCGCGCGCTCCCGGTTCGAGCGGCCGTTGCGCGGGCTGAGCCGCGCCCACGCGATCCGGCCGGCCAGGCACTGATCGTCGAGCCAGCTCGGCTCGTATTCGGCAAGGCGCGCCGGCAACAGCTCGGTCTCCCAGGCGGAAGCCGGGGCCTCGAAGCCCTCGAGCTGGGCGACCACGACCTCGAGCGCGTCCGGCCCCTGCATGCGCGCCTCGGGCGCGACGTGCTGCCAGCTCAGGAGAAAACGGAGAAAATCGCGCGCGGCGACCGGCTCGATCTCGGCGCGCAGGCGCTTGACCGTGTAGCGGTGGATCCGGGCGAGCAGCCGGCGCTCGCACCATTCGTCGGCATCGGCTTGGGCTGTGAACCGGCCGCGGAGCGCGAAGCCCTCGACCTCGAGCGCGGCCAGCGCCGCCGCGATCGCGCCGGGCTCGAGCCCGACTGGTGCCGCGAGTGCTTCGACCGTGAGCGGCCCCTGGCCCTCGAGGCGGCCGCGCACGATCTCGACCAGCGCCTCGTCCGGCGACCACTCGCGTCCGGTCTGCGATAGAGGGGCAGCGATCGGCGGGTCGAGCGTGGCCTCGGGCCAGAGTGCCTGGAACTGTGGCAGGCGCTCGGCCGAAACCCAAAAAGCCGCGGCCGGTGCGTGGACCAGCGTCACGCGCCGGTCGCGCGCGAGCAGTACGAGCCAGTCGGGCCAGCCCGGCGCACTCTGTGCTTCCTCCGGGGTCAGATAACCGAGCCAGACCAGGCCGTCGTGCAGCTCGTCGGCGTTCGCTGCCTCGGGCCAGGCTTCGGCGCGCACCTTTGCGATCGCGTCGGGATCGAGCCGGCCGAGGTCGGCTGCCGCCTCGGGCGCCAGCCAGCGCCGGCTCATCACCGCCTGGGTGCGGCGCTCCTCGAGCGGCGCGTCGTCGAGATACGCGTAGGGTCGCGCAGAGAGGACCTCGAGCGCGAGCGGCGAGGGCTCGGTCAGGTCGCGGGCAACCACCTCGAGCCTGCCCGACTCGAGCCCGGCCAGCAGCCGCTCCAGACCGTCGATGTCCATCGCATCGTGCAGGCAGTCGGCGATCGCCTGGCCGACCAGCGGG
>DATAOG010000060.1:0-2750 GCA_036265855.1 Geminicoccaceae bacterium
CCGCGCGCGAGCTTGTGGATCGCGAGCGCCTCGCCGACGATCTCGGCCACGGTCATGCGCGGGTCGAGCGAGGCGAACGGGTCCTGGAAGATGATCTGGGCGCGCCGGCGGAAGGCCCGGAGCTGCGCGTGCGAGAGCGCCGTGACCTCGAGCCCGTCGAAGCGGATGCTGCCCGCGGTCGGCTGGATCAGGCGCAACAGGCTGCGGCCGACCGTGGTCTTGCCCGAGCCCGATTCGCCGACCAGCCCCAGAACCTCGCCGCGCTCGACGTCGAACGAGACGTCGTCGACCGCCCTGACGTGCTCCCTGACCCGCGCCAGCAGGCCGCCCGGGGCCGGGAACCAGGTCTTGAGATGCCGCACCTCGATCAGCGCGGAGGAGCTGCCGTTCGAGGCCATCAGGCGGCTCCCCGGGCGATCTCGCGCCAGCGACAGCAGCGGACCTGGTGCTGACCGCCGCAGACCTCGAGCGGCGGCAGCCCGGCGTCGCACAGGCCGCGGACGAAATACCGGCAGCGCGGATGGAAGCGGCAGCCGGGCGGCAGGCGCAACGGGCTTGGCACGCTGCCGGGAATGGCTTCCAGCCGCTGCTCGCCGCTCCGCGCTAGGTCGAGGCGCGGGATCGAGGCGAGCAACGCCCGGGTGTAGGGCATCCGCGGCTCGGCGAAGATTGCGTCGACCCGCCCGGTCTCGACCGCGGCGCCGGCGTACATTACGACCACCCGGTCGGCGATCTCGGCGACCACGCCGAGATCGTGGGTGATGAACAGGACCGACATCCCGAACTCGATCTGCAGGCTCTTGATCAGGGCCAGGATCTGCGCCTGGATCGTGACGTCGAGCGCGGTCGTGGGCTCGTCCGCGATCAGCAGCGCCGGGTTGCAGGACAGCGCCATCGCGATCATGACCCGCTGGCGCATGCCGCCGGACAACTGGTGCGGATAGTCGTGCATCCGCCGGCGCGGCTCGGGGATGCCGAGCCGCGCGAGCGTTTCGACCGCGAGCTCGAAGGCCGCGCGCCCGGCCCGGCCCTGGTGCAGCCGGATCGCCTCGATGATCTGATTGCCGACCGTGTAGACCGGGTTGAGCGAGGTCATCCGCTCCTGAAAGATCATCGCGACGTCGTTGCCGCGAATCCTGCGCATCTCGGCCTCGGACAGCCGGGCGAGGTCCCGGATCGCGCCGTCCTTGGTCCGCAGCCGCATGCTGCCGCTCACGATCCGCCCGGCCGGCCCCTGGACCAGGCGCATCAGCGCCAGGCTCGTGACCGACTTGCCCGAGCCGGATTCGCCGACCACCGCCAGCACCTCGCCGCGGTCGAGGTCGAACGAGATATTGTCGACCGCGCGCACGATGCCGTCCTCGGTCGCGAACTGGACCGCAAGCTCGCGCACCTCCAGCAGCCGTCCCTGGTCCACGTCGTCTCCTTGGGGACATGACCGGAATTGAACTCGGCGGGCGCCGGCGCTCATGTTAAAGCTCGGACGCGGGGTTTTGTCATGCCGCGTGGTCGCGGCCGCAAGGGATGGCACGGTTTTGCAGATCGATTTCGCCGGCCGGACCGTGCTCGTGACCGGTGCCGGCCACGGCATCGGCCGGGCGATTGCCGGCGCGTTCGCCGAGCGCGGGGCGAGGCTCTTTGCCTGCGACCTGGACGAGGCGGAGCTCGCCGAGACCGTGCGGCTCTGCGGCGCCAGAGCCAGGGCACGCCGGGTCGACGTGACCGATCGGGCGGCGGTCCGCGCCTGGGTCGAGGCGGCGGCGGCGGGCGGCCGGATCGATGTCCTGGTCAACGACGCGGGCGGCGTTCTGGGCCAGGTTGGCCGGCCGCTTGAGGAGATCCTGCCCGCCGACTGGCACGCGATCCTGGAGGTCAACCTCACGGCCTCGTTCTGGTGCGCGCAGGCCGTGGCGCCGTCGATGAAGCGGGCGGGCGGCGGCCGGATCGTCAACATCTCGAGCGGCGCCGGGCTCGGCATCAGCCTGACCGGCATCCAGGCCTACGCCGCCGCCAAGGCCGGGCAGATCGGGCTGACCCGTCAGCTGGCGCACGAGCTCGGGCCGTTCAAGATCACGGTCAACGGCATAGCGCCCGGCTTCATCCGCTCCAACCCGACCACCGAGCGCCAGTGGCAGGCCTATGGCGAGGACGGCCAGCGCCGGCTGGTCGAGGCGATCGCGCTGAAGCGGCTCGGCCGGGTCGAGGACGTCGCCCACGCGGTGCTGTTTCTGGCCTCGGACTATGCCGGCTGGATCACCGGCCAGGTGCTGAGCGTGGACGGCGGCAAATGACGCCGCTCGAGCATCTCGAAGCCGGCCGCGCGCGCCTCGTGGACGATCTGATCGCGTTCGCGCGCATCCCGAGCGTCAGTACCGATCCCGCGTATCGTGATCAGGTGCGCCGGGCGGCCGGGTGGGTCGCCGACCGGCTGCGCGCGGCCGGGCTCGAACGGGTGCGCGCCCAGCCGACCGCCGGCCACCCGGTGGTCACGGCGGAGTGGCTGCACGCCCCGGGCGCGCCGACGCTGCTGGTCTACGGCCATTACGACGTCCAGCCGCCGGACCCGCTCGCGGCCTGGGCGAGCCCGCCGTTCGCGCCCGAGATCCGGGACGGCCGGATCTTTGGCCGCGGGGTCTCCGACGACAAGGGGCCGCTCCTGATCCCGATCGCGGTCGCCGAAGCGTGCCTGCGGACCACGGGGCGGCTGCCGGTCAACCTGCGCTTTTTGATCGAGGGCGAGGAGGAATCCG
>DATAOG010000061.1:0-10445 GCA_036265855.1 Geminicoccaceae bacterium
GGGCGACGCCTCCGGCCAGGCACGGGTCGATCTGACATTGAGCCTGCCGCTGCACCTGGACGTGCAGGCCTCGGAGCTGCGCATCTTGGCATCGGCCCAGCTGCGGAATGCGGGCATTCGCAGCCTGCCGGGCGGGCTCGACCTCAGCGATGGCAGTTTCGCGCTGAAGGTCGACAACAGCGGCGCCGATCTGGCCGGCCGGGGCGCGCTCGACCAAATTCCGCTCGCTATCGAATGGCGCGAAAACTTTGCCGACTCGGCACCGTTCAAGCGGCGCTACCGCGTTCAGGGCACGATCGATGTCAAGGCCTTGCATCGGCTCGGGATTGACCTGCCGGTCTCGGCCACCGGCAGCTGCGAGGCCGACGTGAGCCTGGTGGAGTCAGCCAAGGGCCGCGAGGCCGAGCTCGCCCTCGACCTCGGGCCGCTCGTGATCACCGTGCCGGTGCTCGGCTGGCAGAAGAGCAAGGGTCAGGCCGGCCATCTCACGGCCTCGGTCAGGGTGCCGCCAGCGGGCCCGGTGCGCATCGAGGCCTTCGAGCTGGCGAGCGCGGGGTTGGACACGGCCGGCAGCCTGGAGCTCTCGCTGCAGCCGATGCAGCTGGAGCGCCTGGCGCTGACCCGATTTCGGGCCGGGCGCAATGACGGCAGCCTCGATCTCCGGCGGCAGGCGAACCGGGGCCATCAGATCTCGGTGCGGGCGCGGAGCGTCGACCTCGCCCCATTCCTGAACGGCCAGGTGCCGCTTACCGGCAGCGAGGCCGGCACGCCGACTCCTCTCGTCCTGACGCTCGTCGCCGACCGGGTCCTGTTCGGCGAGCGGGGCCTCAGTAACATCGACCTGGATCTCGTGCGCGATGCTCAGGGCTGGCGCACCGGCGTCGTGCAGGGTCGCCTGCCCCAAGGCGGCAAGGTCCAGCTGCGCCTTACCGCCGGCGACCACCAGCGGGAGTTGAGCTTCACCAGCGATGATGCCGGCGATCTGATGGACACAATGGAGCAGAGCAACCGCATTCAGGGGGGCAAGCTCGAGCTGAAGGCGACGCTCCTGCGCCAGGTCCCGGCACTGGAGGCGGACGGCCGCATCCGGGTGAAGGATTTCACGTTGCTCAATGCGCCGCTGCTCGCCCGCCTGCTGACCGTGGCATCGCTGACCGGGATCGGCAATCTGCTTGGCGGCAAGGGAATCCATTTCGATCGGCTGGACCTGCCGTTCACGCTGCGCCCGGACCGGGTTGTCGTGATCGACAAGGGCCGCATGTCGGGTTCGCAGGTCGGTTTCACGGTTCGCGGACGGGTCGATATCGACCATGACCGGCTGGACCTGAACGGAACGATCGTGCCGATCTACGGGCTCAACTGGGTGCTCTCGAAGGTGCCGCTGGTCGGCCCGTTCCTCGCCGGCCGCGAGGGCGAGGGAGCGTTCGCGGTGACCTATAGCGTCACGGGGCCGTTCTCGGAGCCGCAGATCAGCGTCAATCCACTGTCGGTGCTGGCGCCTGGCTTCATCCGGGATCTGTTCAGCGATCTGATGAACGGCTCGTCCGAAGCAGTGCCGGCGATTGCGCCCAAATGAGCTCGCGCTAGACCGCGCGCACCCGGGCGTGGCGCTTCCTGCCGGCGGACAGCAAAAGCTCGCCGTCGACCAGGTCGTCGAGGCCGACGGTCATGGTCTCGTTCTCGACCCTGCGCTCGTTGAGCCGGGCGCCGCCGCCCCGGATCAGCCGGCGCGCTTCGCCGTTGCTCGGGACCAGACCCGCACGCCGCAACAGATCGACCATGCTGATGCCTTGGGAAAGCTCCTGCCGATCGATCTCGGTGGCGGGCAGTTGACCCCCGCGCCCCGGAGCACCCGCGCTGGGCTCGAACACAGCACGCGCCGCCGCCGCGGCCGCGGCCGCGGCGACTTCGCCCCGGCACAGCCGGGTCGCCTCGTTCGCCAGCACTTTCTTGGCCTCGTTCAGCTCGGCGCCCTCGAGCCGCTCCAGCCTCTCGATCTCGCCGAGCGGCAGGTCGGTGAACAGCCGAAGAAAGCGGCCGACGTCGGCGTCGTCGACGTTGCGCCAGTATTGCCAGTAGTCGAAGTCGGGCAGGCGGTCCGGGTTCAGCCAGATCGCGCCCTTTGCCGTCTTGCCCATCTTGGCGCCTGAGCTCGTCGTGATCAGCGGCGTGGTCAGGCCGAACAGCTCCAGGCCCTGGGCCCTGCGGCCGAGCTCGACGCCGTTGACGATATTGCCCCACTGATCGGAGCCACCCATCTGCAGCCGGCATTCATGGCGTCTTGCCAGCTCGAGGAAATCGTAGGCCTGCATCACCATGTAGTTGAACTCGAGGAAGGTCAGCGGCTGCTCGCGCTCCAGCCGCAGGCGAACCGAGTCGAAGGTCAGCATGCGGTTGATCGTGAAGTGCCGGCCGTAGTCGCGCAGGAACGGAATGTAGCGCAGCTCGTCCAGCCAATCCGCGTTGTCGGCCAGCAACGCCTCGCCCGGGCCGTCGCCGAACTGGAGAAAGCCCTCCAGCGAGCGACGGACGCCCGCACGGTTGACCGCAAGCATCGCATCGTCGAGCAGCTGCCTGGTCTCGTCCTTGCCCGAGGGATCGCCGACCTTGGTCGTGCCGGTGCCGATCAGAGCGATCGGACGATGGCCGGTCCGCTGTACCCATCGCAGCACCATGATGCTCACAAGGTTGCCGACGTGCAGGCTGTCGGCGGTGCAGTCGAAGCCGACATAGGCGACCAGCGGGCTGGCGGCCGCCAGCGCGTCGATCCCGTCGAGGTCCGTCGCCTGGTGAATGAAGCCGCGGGCATCCAGCTCGCGGACGAGTTCCGATCGGTGCCGGCTCATCGTCCCGCTTGCGCCAGCGCGGTCTCGGGCTCCGGGCGCAGCGCCGCGTTGAGGTAGCGCTCGATGGCCGCGCCGAGTTCGGCCAGATGACCGCCGAAGAAGTGATCGGCACCCGGGATCAGCTCCAGGTCGATCTTGATGCCGCGCTGCTGTGAGAGCTTCTGGACCAGCTTTGCGACCGACTCGTGAGGTACCAGCGCGTCCTCGCCGCCGTGCACGATCAGTCCCGAGGACGGGCAGGGCGCCAGGAAGGTGAAGTCGTACATGTTGGCGGGCAGAGCCACGCTGATGAAGCCATGGATTTCCGGGCGGCGCATCAGGAGCTGCATGCCGATCCAGGCGCCGAACGAGAACCCGGCGACCCAGCAGCTGTTGCTGTTGGGGTTGTGCTGCTGCATCCAGTCGAGGGCGGCGGCGGCGTCGCGCAGCTCGCCCTGGCCGTGATCGAAGTTCTCCTGCGAGCGGCCGACGCCGCGGAAGTTGAAGCGAAGGACCGAAAAGCCGCGGCGGACGAACATGTGGAACAGGTCGAACACGACCTTGTTGTTCATCGTGCCACCATGCAACGGATGCGGGTGCAGGATCAGGGCGAGCGGCGGGTTGCCGCCCGGACCGTGATGGTAGCGCCCCTCCAGGCGACCGTCGGCCCCGTTGAAGATCACTTCCGGCATGGTGTACTCCTCAGGCGCGCCATCGGCATCCAGCGCGTGCGCACCCTCGCCCGACGCGACGCAGACGGACGTCCACAGCCCGGCCCGCCAGGTTGTTGAACCCGAACCCGCAGGCGCATATATTCGGCTTTAAGCGGCGACCCCACTCGAGTGTTGACGGGCGGAATCAGGACCAAGCGCGCACTAATCCGACCGTTTTCCTTTAGCGTGAAGCCGCTCCGCATTGCAATCCCCAACCACGGCACCCTGCTATGTTCAAGACCCTGGCCGACGACATTCAAGCAGTGGTTGAGCGTGACCCGGCGGCGCGATCGAAGCTCGAGGTGCTTCTGTGCTATCCGGGGGTGCATGCGGTCATGTTCCATCGCGTTGCGCACGGCCTGTGGCGGCGCGGGTGGCTGGTCAGCGCGCGCTTTCTGTCCCAGATCAGCCGCTGGCTGACCGGGATTGAGATCCATCCCGGCGCCGAGCTCGGCCGGCGGCTGCTGATCGACCATGGCATGGGGGTGGTGATCGGCGAGACCGCGGTCGTGGGTGATAACGTCACGCTGTACCAACAGGTTACATTAGGTGGTGTGTCGCTCGATTCGGGCAAGAGGCACCCTACGGTCGAGGACGACGTGGTCATCGGCGCCGGCGCGGCGGTGCTCGGCCCGCTTACGATCGGCCGCGGCGCCCGGGTCGGCTCCAATGCCGTGGTTCTCAAGGACGTGCCGCCTGGCGCCACGGTAGTCGGCATCCCCGCCCGGCCGATCGGGCCGCAGCCGGTGGTCAAGGAGTCCTGTTTCCCGGCCTACGGCACCGCGCCCGGGGCCGCAATCGATCCGGTCGCGCGAATGCTCGACCGGCTCAGCGAGCGCGTCGATGAGCTGAGCGCGCGGGTCGCCGAGCTCGAGCACGAGCGCGGCCCCGAGGACGGCCACGATGCGGAGCGGCGCATCGCCGCATCCTGAGCATCTGCCGGAGCCGCTGGTCGTGAGCGGTGGCGCCGGATCGTCCTGCTACCTCGACTACAATGCCAGCGCGCCGGTTCGGCCCGAGGTGATCGAGGCGATCGCGCTCGAGCTGGGCCGGATCGGCAATCCGTCCTCGGTGCACGCGTTCGGACGCGCGGCGCGCCGGGCGCTCGAGCGGGCCAGGGCCAGCGTTGCCGCGCTGGTCGGCGCGAGCCCGGATGCGGTCATGTTCACGAGCGGCGGCACGGAGGCCAACAACCAGGCACTCGCCAGCGTCCAGGGCCCTTGCCTGGTCTCCGCGGTCGAGCACGCCTCGGTGCTCGAATCGGCGCCTGGCGCCGAGCGGCTGCCAGTCGACGCCCTCGGTCGGGTCGATCTCGAGCGGCTCGAGCATCGTCTGCTCGCAACCCGGCCGGCGCTCGTGTCGGTGATGCTCGCCAACAATGAGACCGGGGTGGTGCAGCCGGTCGCGGAGGTGGCGAGCCTTGCCCACTCTCACGGCGCGCTCGTCCATTGCGACGCCGTCCAGGCAGCCGGCAAAATGGCGGTCGATCTCAAGGCGCTTGGGATCGATTTTCTGACCCTCTCGGCGCACAAGCTGGGTGGCCCTCAAGGAGTGGGCGCTCTGGTGCTGCGCAATGGCATCGAGCCCGCTGCTCTCCTGCGCGGCGGCGGCCAGGAGCGACGCTGGCGGCCGGGAACGGAAAATCTGCCGGGCATCGTCGGCTTCGGTCGTGCCTGCGAGCTCGCGTTGGAAGACCGCGACTTCGTTCGTCGCGTGGGGGCGCTCCGTGACCGGCTGGAGACGACGGTCCGAGCCGTGGCGCCCGGTGCGCGGGTCCACGGTGCCGGCGCCCTGCGGCTGCCGAACACGAGCTGCCTCGGCATGCCCGGGGTCGGCAGTCAGACGCAGCTGATCGCGCTCGACCTCGCCGGAATCGCGGTCAGCACGGGCTCCGCGTGCTCGTCGGGCAAGGTCGGGCCCTCCCACGTGCTGGCGGCGATGGGGGTGGAGCCCGCCGAGGCCGCCTGCGCGATCCGGGTCAGCCTCGGCTGGGCCTCGACCGATGCCGATGTCGACCGCTTCATGGCCGCCTGGACCGAGCTCTATGCCCGCACCCGGCACTCGGCCCCCTCGGCTGAGGGCAGCCGCAGGGCAGCGCTTGTTTTTGACCAAGCGGTCACGACATAAGATCCTGACGGCCTGCCCGGACGCGGGAGGAGTTGGAAGGGACGACGGATGGCCCAGCAGGTATTGTCGTTGACCCCGGCGGCGGTGGGCCGCGTGCGCTATCTGGTCGAGACCCGTGGCCAGGGCGCGGCCGGCATCCGGGTCGGCGTGCGCACCGCCGGCTGCTCCGGGCTCACCTACACGATCGACTTCGCCACGGAGATCGGTGCGGGCGAGGAGGTGATCGAGGCCGACGGCGTCAAGGTCGTGATCGACCCCAAGGCCACGATGTACCTGATCGGCACCGAGATGGACTTCGTCGAGGACCAGCTCGGCGCCAGCTTCAAGTTCAACAACCCGAACGAGGCCGGACGCTGCGGCTGCGGCGAGTCATTCACGGTCTGATCGCCCGGAGGTGCGGGCGCGCGCGATGCCCCGGTTGACCTTCATCGATACCGCCGGCGGCCGGCACGAGATCGAGGCCGAGAGCGGCCTCTCGGTGATGCAGGTGGCGCGCGCACACGACCTCGGGATCGAGGGCACCTGCGACGGAACGCTCGCGTGCGCGACCTGCCACGTGATCCTCGAGCCCGAGGATGCGCTGCGCCTGGGCGTCGCGAGCCCGGAGGAGGAGGACATGCTCGACCTCGCGGTCGGCGTGCAGCCGACCTCGCGGCTCGCCTGTCAGATCAGGGTCACCGATGAGCTCGACGGCTTGATTCTCCACCTGCCGGCCGACGGCTGACGCCTCGGGCCACGTCGATGTCTGAGGCGTTGGACCCGCTGCGAGTCGGCCGCCCGCCGGCAGAATGCCGGGTCGTGGTCGCGATGTCCGGCGGCGTCGACAGCTCGTGCACGGCCGCGCTGCTCGCCGAGGCCGGCTATCAGGTGATCGGCGTCACGCTCCAGCTCTACGACCATGGGCGCGCCCTCGGGCGCAAGGGCGCCTGTTGCGCCGGCCAGGACATCCGGGACGCGCGCCAGGTCGCCGAGCGCCTCGACATCCCGCATTACGTGCTCGACTTCGAGCAGCGTTTCCGGGCGGCGGTGATCGAGGATTTCGCCGACAGCTACGCCGCCGGACGCACGCCCATTCCCTGCGTTCGCTGCAACCAGCGGATCAAGTTCAAGGACCTGCTCGAGCTCGCCCGGGACCTCGGCGCCGATGCGCTCGCGACCGGGCACTACGTTCGACGACGGGCGAACGGCGCCGGGGTCGAGCTACATGTGGCCGCCGATGTCGATCGCGATCAGAGCTATTTCCTGTTCGCCACGACGCGCGCCCAGCTCGAGTTTCTCCGGTTTCCTTTAGGCGAGCTCAGCAAGGAAAGAACGCGGGCGCTCGCGGCCCGCTTCGGCCTGCCGGTCGCGGCCAAGCCCGACAGCCAGGACATCTGCTTCGTGCCGGCAGGCCGTTACACGAGCGTGGTCGGACGGCTGCGCCCGGCCGCGGCCGCGGCCGGCGAGATCGTGCACGGCGACGGCCGGGTGCTCGGCCGTCACGAGGGCGTGGCGAACTTCACGGTCGGCCAGCGCCGAGGCCTCGCGGTCGCGACCGGCGAGCGGCTCTACGTGACGCGCCTCGAGCCTGAGCGGCGGAGGGTGATCGTCGGCCCGCGGCAGGCGCTGCTCTGTCGCTCCGCCGAGCTCTCCGGCGTTAGCTGGTTGGGCGACGCGCCCTTGCCGGCCGCCGGTCTCGAGCTCGAGGTCAAGCATCGGGCGCGCGAGCCGAGGGTTGCGGCGCGCGTCCTCGGCACCGGCAAGAGCGGCGCGCGGGTCGAGTTTCGAGAGCCGCAAGCCGCCCTGGCGCCGGGCCAGGCCTGCGTCTTCTACCGCGGCACGCGGGTGATGGGCGGTGGCTGGATCGAACGCGCGCCTGTTGCCGATCCGTGCGGTCCGCTCAGCGGCACGTGACCGGCCCTCTCAGTGGGAGAGACCGGCGGGGTCGATCCGGCCGCTGCTGCAGCCGCCGGCCGCGGCTGGCGCTGCGGCGAGCAGGTCGGCCAGTCGGGAGCGCGTGCCGATGGTGCCGCGCAAGTGAAGGCGAAGTTCGGCAATCAAGTCGTCCTCGCATGCGATCTCGACCCGCGTGCCAGCCCCGGGCCCGAAGGCCTGGCCGAACGCGGCGCCCAGCTCCGACGCGCTCAGCTCACGACCGACCCGCGTCGCGACCAGGTCACGCACCGGGCTGGCATTGAGCTCGTCCAAGAGCGCCAGTGCGTCCGTGAAATAGGTCTCGGGGTCCGCGGCGGCGCAGGTCCCGTGCTTCAGCCACTCGTGGCGCTCCAGCGCGGAGCGCGTGCCGGGCATGACGGCCTCGAGTTCGGCACGTGTCTCTTCGGTCAGATCGACCGGTGGCAGCTCGCGCCACCGGCCCGCCTCGTCTGCCGCCCGCAGGCTCCGATCGACACCGCAGTAGACATTGCCGCGCGGCTCCGGCCAGAGGCCGTGCAGCGTAAAGTGGGACGCGTCGAAGCCCTCGGCAGTCTCCGCCTGGCATTCCGGCAGGCCTCGGTGCGCCTCGCAGAAGGCCGGTTGCCAGGTTGCCGCGAGCACAAAGTCGGCCGCCGCCGGACCGACTCCGCCCTTGCAGGCATCGACCCGATGGCCGCAGCCCACGGCCACCCAGCGATCGGCGGGCTCGGCTCCCGGGACCCGGATCTGGAAGTGGCTCGCCCGGCCCTTACGGTTGCCTCCGAGCAGCGGATAGCCCCGGCCCGGCTCGGTCGTGACATCGCCGGGATTGCCCTGCTGTCTAATCGAGGTCGTGGCGGGACAGACGGCATCGGCGACGAAGCAGCCGGAAAGCGCCTCGAAGGCGTCAAGCTCGCCGCATCGCCCGGCCAGGAGCAAGAGCCCGAGACCGATCTGCCAGAGTGCACGGCGCATCGGCAGCGCGCCTCCCTGCCAGAGCATACCGGACGTCATTGCATATGCATCCGCTCGGATCTAGCCGTCCAGCGATGGTTTCGTCGCCCGCCCTCGGGCGGCACTCCCTTTACTCTGTTCCCGCAAAGATTTAGGGTCGTTTATGGAGACGGAGGAGGCGACGATGCGCGGCCTGATGATGGACCTGCCGCTCCGGATCTCCTCGATCCTGGACTACGCCGCCGACTATCACAGCGAGGCGGCAATGGTCTCCTGCACCGCCGACCAGCCGGAACACCGGATCACCTACGCCGGTCTGCGTGATCGGGTTCGGCAACTCGCGAACGCACTGCAGTCCGATCTCAAGCTCGCGATCGGCGATCGGATCGCGACGCTCGCCTGGAACGACCACCGGCACTTCGAGCTCTACTACGGCATCGCGGGCATCGGCGCGGTCTGCCACACGATCAACCCGCGCCTTTTCCCGGACCAGATCGCCTACATCATCAACCACGCCGAGGATCGCTATTTGTTCGCAGACCCGATGTTCCTGCCACTGATCGAGCGCCTGGCACCGCAGCTCAACGCCGTCGAGGGCATCTTCCTCCTGACCGACGATGTCCATCTACCCCCCTCGGAGCTCGGGGTCAGGAGCTATGAGCGCCTAATCGCGGGCCAGCCGGCGAGCTATGACTGGCCGGTCTTCGACGAGACGACGGCCTGTGGTCTCTGCTACACCTCGGGCACGACGGGCCTTCCCAAGGGCGCGCTCTATCATCACCGCTCGACCGTGCTGCACGCGCTCGCGACCTCACTGCCGGATGCGATGGGGCTGTCCTCAAGGGACACAGTCCTGCCAGTCGTGCCGATGTTCCACGTCAACGCATGGGGCCTGCCCTATTCCTGCCCCCTGGTCGGCGCCCGCATGGTCATGCCCGGGCCAAAGCTGGACGGGGCAAGCCTTTACGAGCAGTTCGAGCGCGAGCGGGTGACCTTCGCCGCCGGCGTGCCGACCATCTGGTTCGGGCTGCTCGAGCACATGAGGAGTACCGGCAAGAAGCTGTCGACCTTGGAGCGGGCAGTGATCGGCGGCTCGGCGGCGCCGCTCTCGATGATCCAGACCTTCGAGCTCGAGTACGGCGTCCAGGTGCTGCACGGCTGGGGCATGACCGAAATGAGCCCGGTCGGCTCGGTGTGCTCGCTCGACGCCGCCAAGGCCTGCCTGCCGGTCGAGCGACGCCACCGGATCAAGCAGAAGCAGGGCCACGCGATCTGGGGGGTCGAGTTCAAGATCGTCAACGAGCTGGGCGAGCGCCTGCCCCACGACGGCCGATCAGCGGGCGTCCTGTACGTGCGCGGCCCCTGGATCGCCTCGGCCTACTTCCGCGACGAAGAGGCGAGCCGGGAGGCGTTCGATGCCGAGGGCTGGTTCTCGACCGGCGATGTCGCGACGATCGATCCTTACGGGACGATGCAGATCACCGACCGGGCCAAGGACATGATCCGCTCGGGCGGCGAATGGATCAGCTCGATCGCGCTCGAGAACGCCGCGGTCGGTCACCCGGGCCTCGCGGAGGCGGCGGTGATCGCGGCCACCCATCCGAAATGGGGCGAGCGCCCGCTGCTGATCGCGGTGCGGCGGCCGGGAAGCACGGTCGAGCCCGGCGCGCTGCTGGAGTTCCTGAGTACAAGGGTCGCCAAGTGGTGGCTGCCGGACGACGTGGTGTTCGTCGACGAGCTGCCGCATACCGCGACCGGCAAGATCCAGAAATCGGCGCTCCGCGACCGCTTCCGGAACCATCGCCTGCCGACCGTCTGACCGGCGCGAACCCTCACTCCTTGTGGCTCTTGCCCGGGCCCTTGCTGGCGGCGGCGCCGGTCATGCCGCTCATCAGCTGGCTCCAGAACCGCTCCTGCATCTGCGCGAGCCCCT
>DATAOG010000062.1:0-2871 GCA_036265855.1 Geminicoccaceae bacterium
GGGCTGCCGGCGCGCCCCGACGCCGCGAGCAGGCCGGGACTTGACCTTCGTGCGGGCGCCTTCTAGGTAAGCGCTGGCGTCGGTCGGCCGGCGCCGCGACCGACCCTGGGGGAGGACGCTTCGCGATGGCGCGACGTTGCGCAGTGACCGGCAAGGGCGTGTTGACGGGCCACAACGTCAGCCATGCCAACAACAAGACCAAGCGCCGCTTCCTGCCCAATCTGCGCCGGCAGCGCCTGTACAGCGAAACCCTGGGCGAGAGCATCAGGCTGCGGATCAGCGCGCGCGCGCTGCGCACGGTCGAGCATCGGGGCGGCCTCGACGGGTTCCTCTTGAGCAGCCGCGACAGCGAGCTCTCGGGCGATCTGCGGCGCTTCAAGCGGCGGCTGGTCGCCGCGCGCGCGCCGGCCGAGGCCGCGCCCTCCGAAGCGGGCTGAGCGGGGCCGGCGCGGCTGTCGGCGCTCGTCTTGCTGGACTGGCGAAGGCTGGCGCCGCCGGTCGCGGCGATGGTGATCGTGGTCGCCGGCTCCAACCTGGCGGTCCAGTACCCGATCAACGCGTGGCTGACCTGGGGCGCTCTCACCTACCCGATAGCGTTTCTGGTGACCGACCTCACCAACCGCAGGCAGGGGCCGGCGGCGGCGCGCAAAGTCGCGTATGTCGGGTTCGCGCTCGGAGTCGTGCTCTCGGTGCTGGTGGCCGGGCCCAGGATCGCGCTCGCCTCGGGCAGCGCGTTCCTGAGCTCGCAGCTGCTCGACATCGCCGTTTTCAATCGGCTGCGTCGGCTGAGCTGGTGGCGGGCGCCCTTGGTCTCATCGGCGCTCGGCTCGGTCTGGGACACGGCCGTCTTCTTCACCCTCGCCTTTGCCGGCAGCGGCCTGCCCTGGACCACCTGGGCGATCGGCGATCTCGGCGCCAAGGGCGCGATGGCGCTGCTGCTGCTCGCGCCGTTCCGCGTGCTCATGGGTCAGTTCGACGCCCTCGCAGCTCCCGCTCGCTGAGCGAGCGGGCCGGAGCCAGGCAGCGAGAACTGCAGCAGCAGCGTGCGCTGCAGGGCGAAGAAGTTGTCGTCCGACACCAGATAGAGCAGGACCCGGCCATCGCCGCCGCGGCGCACGGCGATGCCTTCGAAGTTCTCCCCGACCAGCGGCGGATGGAGCTCGGCCAAGACCTCGCCGATGAGCCGCGCGCCGGGGCGGACCGCGGCCGCCGGCAAGGTCACGATCCGGCTCTGGAAACCTGAGAGCAGGGAGAAGCTGCGCTCGACCACGTAGATCGTGTCGCCCAGGCGATCGGCCCCCGTCGGCACGAAGCCCAGGCTCACGGCATAGGTGAGCGGCTGCGTCCGACCGCCCTCGATCCGCCAGCCCGCGAGATCGCCCTTGGACGTGAAAGCCCCCTCGGAGAGCGCCAGCAGCGCGCCATCCTCGAGTTCGGCCAGCGCCTCGATCCCGGTGTCGCTCGGTGGCCCCAGTCCTTGAGGGGTCGGCAGTGCTGTCGCCGGCGCGGTCGGATCGGCGAGCCCCAGGCGGCGGAGGCGGTGCACACCCTCGTAGGCGATCACGAGCCCGTCGGGGCCGGAACTAGCGAGCGCCTCGGCATCGCGCCCGGGCGGATCTCCCGGCGCCGCGCCCGGCTCGATCGCCTGCCAGCCGGCGAGCCCGGTCAGGCGTCCGTTGGCATCGCTCTCGAGCTCGACGCTCCAGAGCGTGCCGTGATCGCTGACCGCGAGCATCCGGCCGCCATCGGGCGCCAGCCAGAGGCCGGACAGACCGCCGAAGCGCGGATCGGTCGAGTGCAGCGCGAATCCCGCTTCGAAGCGCAGCGGTCCAAGCATCGCCTCGTTCAAGGGGTGGTCACCCAACGTGATGGCGGTGGCCTGGACGGTTGGCGGTCCGGCCGCCTCGGTCGCCGCCGCACAACCGCCGAGCGCGACCCCGGCCGCGAGCAGCACGGCGAGCGCCGGCCAATCACTTTGGCGAGATCGCACCGAGGCCGGGTCTGGACGCGCGCGGCAGCGCCCGGCATAGCTGGCGGCGACATCGTTACGGTCAGGGAGGACGGCATGCTGCAACGACGTCGCTTCATCCAGGGGGTCGGCGCCACGGGCCTGGCGCCGCTCGCGGTCGTGCTCGCCAATCCCGAGCTGGCAGCGGCCGCCGCGGCGACCCTCGAGCCCGTGCAGACCACGACCAAGCACGGGACCGTGCGGGCGGCGCTCGCCCGGCCGGCCGAAAGCCCGGCGCCGGCCGTGCTCCTGATCCACGAGTGGTGGGGCCTGAACGATCAGATCAAGTCGGTCGCCGCCGACTTCGCCGCCCAAGGCTATCTCGGCCTTGCGATCGACCTGTACGGCGGCGAGGTCGCGACCACGCCGGACCGGGCGCAGGCGCTGACCAAGACCGTCGATCAGGCGGTCGCGACCGACACCCTCGTCACCTGGGCGCGCTGGCTCAAGAGCAACCCGGCTTCGACCGGCAAGCTCGGCGTGATCGGCTGGTGCTTTGGCGGTGGCTGGTCGCTCGCGCTGTCGCTCGCCGAGCCGGTCGACGCGACCGTGATCTACTATGGCCGCTGCACCCAGTCGGCGACCGAGCTGAAGGCGCTCAAGGGGCCGGTGCTCGGCCACTTCGGCACCCAGGACAAGTTCATCACGGTCGCCATGGTCGAGGGCTTCAAGGCGGCGCTGACCGAAGCCGACAAGCCGGCCGAGATCTATTTCTACGACGCCAATCACGCCTTCGCCAATCCGACCGGCGCCAACTACGATCAGAAGGACGCGGCCCTGGCCTGGCAGCGTACGACCGCCTTCCTTGGCAAGCAGCTCAAGGGCTGAGCCGCGATAACCGTCGGCGCACGAAAAAGGCCCGC
>DATAOG010000063.1:0-3333 GCA_036265855.1 Geminicoccaceae bacterium
GCAGGCCGACATGGAGGCCGCCGAGCGCATCTTTGCCGCCCTGGCCCGGGGGCCGGTCGGTGAGGCCTACAACCATCTGCAGTTCAGCGTTCAAGACGAGATCGACGTCCATCGTGTCGTCCTGGCCTGGCGTGCCTGGACCGTCCTCGACCTGACCGGCAAGCAGCACGCGCACACCTTACTCCGCCAGTCGGTGCGCTTCTGCGCGGACGAGGAGGATCGCAAGCGCGGCAGTCAGCATGAAGTCCGCAGGGTCCTGCCCAAACTCCTCGACGAGTACCGGCTGCTCGGCCGGCCGCTCGGCCGGACCCGGGCGCCGGAGCCGGTACCCGGCGGCTCCATCGCGGCGTTGAGCGGGGGCGTGATCGCGGTGCTCGCCGCTGGCATCCAGTCGCGACCGGTTTCCGCCCTGCTGCTGATCGCCCTCGGGCTCGGTCTGCTCGCGGCTGCGCTGGCGCTGGAACGCCGGCGCAACCGGCTGTTCCCGCCTCATCCGCTCGACTGGCGCCAGGCGTGGGGGCCGGGCTACATCATGGTCCTGATGCTGTCGGTCGCGACCGTGTCGTTCACGGTCTACGGCGCCCTGCTGATGGAGACCCTGCTCGACGCCACGCCGCTCGCGGCGGGCTTGACGATCGCCGCCGAATGGGTGTCCTGGACGGTCGCCGCGATCGCCTTCGCCGGCGCCGGGCCCCGCTTGGAACCGGCGCTGATTCGCGGCGGCGCGCTGATCGTCATGATCGGCATCGCCGGCTTGGCCGGGGCCATGCCGAAGGGGCGGGCGACTGCCCTGCTGCCCTGGGTGGCGCTGCTCGGCGCAGGCTTCGGCATCGCCTGGGCGTTCGTGATGCGGCGCGTGGTCGGGAGCGTACCGCGCAGCGAGCGCGAGCGCGCCGCTTCCTCGCTGCCGACCATGCAGCTGCTGGGCTATGCCCTGGGCGCCGCCGCCAGTGGTATGGTCGCCAATCTCGCGGGTATTGGCGCTGACGCTCCGCGGCCCTGCATCAAGAGCGCCGCGTTCTGGCTGTTCGCCGCGTTCTTGCCGCTCGCGGGGCTCGGGGTCGCGGCGGCCTGGCGCCTCGCGCGCATCTCCGGTTGAGCGACGGCGTTTAGCCTCACACGTCGCGGAAGGCGACCGGCTTGCCGTCCCGACCCATGATCAGCTTGCCGCCTTCATCCTGCGCGGCTATGTAACGGCCATGGCCGACCGCCGTGCCGACGTACAACACCGGTTTGACCTTCTTGCCCTCGAAGGTCTTGCCGTCGTCGGCAGCGCCGCGGGTGCTGGTGTCGTTTTTGCTCTTGGTACGCAGCATCAGTATGCTCCCGAGATTCCGGATGGCCCCGGCAGGTTGCGAGGCCGCGTGTTCCATGCCGCCCGACGCGCCGTCCGTCAAGGCCAGTGAGCCGTCCAGGTCGGGGTAAGGCGGCCGCAGGAAGTGTTGATGATCCATCTGCTGTCCTTGACCCGTCGCCCGTTCCGCCGTGCCCGGCTGGGCGCGGCGCTGCTGGTCCTGGCCGTGGTGGCCTGCGGCGCGCAGAGCTCGCCGACCTCGTCCCGGCTCGCCGGGCTCGCCGCAACCGGACTCCCGGCGATGTCGGACGCCAGCTTCAACACTGCCCCAGGCGATTACCTGGCCGGTAACTTCGCGGTCGACAGCGGCCACCTGGCGGAGGCGGCTGACTATTTCGGGCGCGCGCTCGCGGCCGAGCCGAACAATCTCGACCTGCTGCGGCAGCTCTTCCTCTTGAGCCTGGCCAGCGGCCGCTACGATGCCGCTCTCGAGCAGGCGCGGCAGCTCGCGGATCGTGACCGGGAGGCCGACGAGGCACGGCTGCTGCTGGCGCTCGAGCAGGCGCGGGGCGGTCATTTCCAGGCGGCGCGCGCACCGTTGAAGGAGCTTGGCTCCGAGGGGATCGCCGGCCTGACGGCGCCGTTCCTTGACGCCTGGGCGATCTTTGGCGCGGGCGGCCAGAACGCGACCGACAACGCGATCGCCCGCCTCGGTCAGGGCGAGGCGCTGGGCCCGCTCAATGGCTATCACAAGGCCATGATGCTCGATCTCGGCGGCCGGCTCGATGCCGCCGTGGGCGCCCTGAAGGAGGCGATGCCGGACAACGGTCCGGCTCCGGTCCGGATCGTCCAGGCCTATGCCAGCGTGCTGGCCCGCCACGGCGAGCGCGCCAAGGCGACTGACGCGGTGCGCCAGCAGATGGCCGACGGCCGCGAGCTGCCGATCCTGGTCGACCTGCTGACCACACTCGAGGCCGGCGGCTCGCCGGCGCCGCCCTTCAATGATGCCGCGGGCGGCATGGCCGACGCGCTGCTCGGGGTTGCCGAGGCCCTGCATCAGGAGCGTGGCAACTCGCGGGCGATCGTCTACGCGCGCCTGGCGATGTTCCTGAAATCCGATCTCGCCGAGGCCGCGCTGCTGATCGCCGATATCCTCTCCGAGCAGGAAAATTCCGATGGTGCGATCGCCGCCTACCAAGCGGTCGAGGACACGTCCCCGCTTGCCTACACCGCCAAGCTGAGAATGGCTCGCACGCTGCACTCACTCAATCGCAAGGAGGAAAGCTTCCAGCTGCTCGAGCAGCTCGCGCAAGCGTATCCGGAGCGCACCGAGGCGCTCGTCGAGTTCGCCGACCTCGCGCGCAGCGATGAGGACTACGCCCGGGCCGAGACCGCCTACAGCCGTGCGATCGAGCGGATCAAGACTCCGCAGCCCGAGGACTGGAGCCTGTTCTACGCGCGCGGCATCACCTACGAGCGGACCAAGCGCTGGCCGCAGGCGGAGGCGGATTTTCTGCACGCTCTCAAGCTCCAGCCGGAGCAGCCATACGTGCTCAACTATCTCGGCTACAGCTGGGTCGACCAGGGTATCAATCTCGACCGGGCCAAGGGCATGCTCAACCGGGCGGTCGAGCTCCGGCCCAACGACGGCTACATCGTCGACAGCCTCGGCTGGGTGGATTTCCGGCTTGGCGACTACAACGGCGCGGTCGACCGGCTGGAACGCGCCGTCGAGCTCGAGCCGGGGGATCCGACGATCAACGACCATCTGGGCGATGCCTACTGGCGTGTGGGCCGCGAGCGCGAGGCCCGCTTCCAATGGCGCCGGGCGCTGAGCCTGAACCCGGATCGGGACGCGGTCGCCGACATCGAGCAGAAGCTGCGCTCCGGTCTCTCCGAGCGCGAGCGGAACCGGTCCTGAGGGGCGGCGGGCCAGAGCTCGTACGCGCCGGATGGCGCTGATCGAGGAATCGGCGCCGGCCAAGATCAACCTCGACCTCTGCATCACCGGCAGACGGCCTGACGGCTATCACGAGCTC
>DATAOG010000064.1:0-2203 GCA_036265855.1 Geminicoccaceae bacterium
GATGGTGCTGAGGCTGCTCGCCGGCGCTCCGGCGGCGGCCGGCGCCGCGACCGCGCCCCCGGGACCGCCGCTCGAGCCCGAGGTCGCCACCGTCGAGCCGGCCGGCCAGCCGGGCGGCGACCTGCGGATGCTGATCGGCAGCAGCCGCGAGACCCGGCTGCTCGTGGTCTACGGCTACGCGCGCCTGATAGGCTACAACCGGGAGCTCGAGCTCGTGCCCGACCTCGCCAAGGCGGTCGACGCGGTCGACGGGCGCAGCTTCACGATCCACCTTCGCGAGGGCCACCGCTGGTCCGACGGGGCGCCGTTCACGACCGAGGATTTCCGCTACTGGTGGCAGGACATGGCGACCAACCCGAAGCTCAGCCCGGTCGGGCCGCCGCGCGAACTGGTGGTCGAGGGCGAGCTGCCGACGGTCGAGATCCTGGATCCGCTCACGGTCCGCTACAGCTGGTCGAAGCCCAACCCGTTCTTCCTGCCGGCGCTCGCCCGCGCGGAGCCGCTGTTCATCTACGCCCCGGCGCATTACCTGAAGCAGTTCCACGAGAACTACGCCGACCCGGCCAAGCTCGCGCGTCTGGTCGCGGCCGACCGGGCCCGCGACTGGGCGCAGCTGCACGGCCGCCGCGACGACCTCTACAAGTTCGACAACCCCGACCTGCCGACGCTGCAGCCCTGGATGATCCGGACCCGCGCCCCGGCCGAGCGCTTCGTCGCGCTGCGCAACCCCTACTACCATCGGGTCGACCAGACCGGCCGGCAGCTGCCCTACATCGAGCGGGTGATCCTGGAGGTCGTCGACGACAAGCTGATCTCGGTCAAGACCGGCGCCGGCGATACCGATCTGCAGGCGCGCGGCCTGGTCTTCAAGGACTTCACGTTCCTGAAGCAGAGCGAGCCGCACAACCACCTTGAGACCAGGCTCTGGCAGACCGCGCGCGGCGCCCATCTGGCGCTCTATCCCAACCTGAACGCCGCCGATCCGGTCTGGCGCCAGCTGTTCCGCGACGTTCGCTTCCGGCGCGCGCTGTCGCTCGGGATCAAGCGCGACGACATCAACCAGACCTTCTATTTCGGCCTCGCGATCGGCGGCAACAACAGCATCCTGCCGGCAAGTCCGCTGTACGAGCCGCGCTACCGCTTCGCCTGGGCCGACTACGATCCGGACGCGGCCAACCGCCTGCTCGACGAGATCGGCCTTCGGGCGCGCGACAGTCGCGGCGCGCGGCTCCTGCCCGACGGCCGGCCGATGGACCTGATCGTCGAGACCGCGGGCGAGAGCACCGAGGAATCGGACGTTTTACAGCTCGTGCGCGAGAACTGGGCCAAGCTCGGGATCCGGGCCTATACCAAGCCCCTGCAGCGCCAGATCCTGCGCAACCGGATCTTCTCCGGCGACACGCTGATGACGATCTGGTTCGGCCTCGAGAACGGCATCCCGTCCGCGGACATGAGCCCCTGGGAGTTCGCGCCGACCACCCAGCAGCAGTACCAGTGGCCGAAGTGGGGCCAGTACTACGAGACCCGCGGCGAGGTCGGCGAGCCGCCCGATCAGCCCGACGCCAGGCGCCTGCTCGACCTCTACAACGCCTGGCGGCTCGCCGGCACGACCGCCGAGCGGCGGCGGATCTGGGACGAGATGCTCGAGATCTGGAGCCAGCAGGTCTACTCGATCGGCCTGATCGGCGCCGTCCCCCAGCCGGTCGCCGTCAACGACCGCCTGCGCAGCGTTCCGGAAAAGGCGATCTTCAACTGGGAGCCCGGCGCCCAGTTCGGCATCTACCGCCCCGACACCTTCTGGTTCGCCGACCGCGCCAAGTGACTCCCGAGAGCGCACTTCCGCGCCCCTGGAGACCTCTGCGGGCCGCTGATCTAGGGCGCCGGGCCTGCCGCCGCAGGTCCGAGCTCGGAGCCTGCGGGCCGGTACCGGCCGGGTGGCGGCGGCGCTGCCGCACCTCCACGAGATCAGCCGCGCTCGTCCCTTCCAAGGCCAGATTTGATTTGACAAGTGAAGTCGGCGATTGCCATTTTGCCGCGGTGTCTACCCTGAAGTTCTCGTGAGCGGGGTCGGGTCAAACAACAATGAATCTACGCATTGGTCTGATATTGCGGAACATCGGGGAACGCGGCGGAGCGGCGGTGTATACGCGGGCGATCCTCGACGCCCTGCTGCAGGTCGATCAGGACAACGAGTACGTGCTGG
>DATAOG010000065.1:0-3818 GCA_036265855.1 Geminicoccaceae bacterium
GCGAGCTCCGCGATCTGGGTCGCGGCCGCGGCCTCGGCCCGGGGCTGCCAGAGGATCCGGTTGCTCTCACCCATGCCGCCTGCCTCCACTCAGCCCGCGGCCGGCGCTGCGATCCCGAGCTGGGCCAGCGCCGCCGCCAGCCCCTCGCCGTCGTACGGCTTGCCGAGGAAGCCCACCGCCGGATCGCCGGCGAGGCGCTGCCCCAGATCGGGGTCCCGATAGCCGCTCGCGATCACGATCGGCAGCCTGGCATCGAGCGCGCGGACCTCGGCGGCGAGCGCATCGCCGCCTCTGTCCGGCAGGCCGATGTCGATGACCGCGGCGTCGATCCGGCCGTTCAGCAGGCGGAGCTTGTTGATCGCCTCGGTCGCGGTCGCTGCCGCCTCGACCCGGAAGCCCAAGGCCTCGAGCGCATCGACCGCGACCATGCGCACGAGCGCCTCGTCCTCGACCACGAGCACGCAGGGCGGCCCGACGTCGCCATCGAGCAGCCCGCGCACCTTGGCGGCCAGCGCGGCGAACGAGAACGGCTTGGTGATCAGCTGCACGCCGGGATCGAGCCGGCCGTCATGCACGATCGCGTTCTTGGCATAGCCGGTCGTGAACAGGACGCGCAGCCGGGGCCGGCGCCGACAGGCCTCCTCGGCGAGCTGGCGGCCGTTCATGCCGCCCGGCAGACCGACATCGGTGAACAGCAATGCCAAGTCCGGCTCGCGCTCGAGGATCTCGAGCGCCGAGGCAGCGTTTTGCGCCTCGAGCACGCGGTAGCCCAGCTCGTTCAGGACCTCCGCCGAATGCGTCCGGACGTCGTCGTCGTCCTCGACCACCAGCACGGTCTGGCTGCGCTCGTCGGCGGCCGCCGCGGCGTCCTGAGCAGGCGGCTCCGCCAGGCGCTCGGCGCCATGCAGCCGCGGCAGGTAGATCTTGACCGTGGTGCCCAGGCCGGGCTCGCTGTAGATGCTGACGTGGCCGCCGGACTGCTTGACGAAGCCATAGACCTGCGACAGGCCGAGCCCGGTGCCGTGGCCCGCGTCCTTGGTCGTGAAGAACGGCTCGAACGCTTGGCCCAGGACCTCGCGGCTCATGCCAAGACCGCTGTCGGTGACCGCGACCACGACGTACTGGCCGGGCGCGAGCTCGGGCTGCCGGACGGCATAGCTCTCGTCCAGGTGGGCATTCGCGGTCTCGATCGTCAGCCGGCCGCCCTCGGGCATGGCGTCGCGGCCGTTGAGCGCGAGGTTCAGGATCGCGCTCTCGAGCTGGTTCGGGTCGGCGTGCGTGGCCCAGAGCCCGCCGGCCAGCACGGTCTCGACCGCGATCCGCTCGCCGAGCGTCCGGCGCAGAAGGTCCGACATCGCGGCGACCAGCCGGTTGACGTCGAGCGCCTTGGGCTCGAGCGGCTGGCGGCGCGAGAAGGCGAGCAGACGCTGGGTCAGCGCCGCCGCGCGCTCGGCGCCGCGGACCGCGTTGTCGGCGGCGCGCTGCAGGCGGGCCGGATCGGGCGCTGGCCGCTCGAGCTGGCGCCGCAGCGTCTCGAGGTTGCCGAGGATGATGGTCAAAAGGTTGTTGAAGTCGTGGGCGACGCCGCCGGTCAGCTGGCCGATGATCTCCATCTTCTGCGCCTGGCGCAGCTCCTCGGCGATGCGCTCGCGCTGCTCGATCTCGGCGCGCAGCTCGCGGTTGGCGGCGGCCAGCTCCGCGGTCCGCTCGGCGACCCGCGCCTCCAGCGACCCGGTCAGATCGCGCAGCGTCGCGACCAGGCGCTCGCGCTCGTCCTCGACCTCCTTGCGCTCGGTGATGTCGAGCACCGAGCCGACGTAGCCGAGGAAGCGGCCGTCGTCGGCGAGGCGCGGCTCGGCGGCATCGAGCGCCCAGCGCCAGGCGCCGTCGGCCCGCCGCAGCCGGTACTCGAGCCGGAACGGCGTCTGGCGCGCATGCGCCTCGAGGAAGGCCTTGCGGATACGCGCCCGGTCGTCCGGGTGCAGGATCTCGAGCCAGCCGAAACCAAGCGCGCTCGCCTCGGGCTGGCCGCTGAACTCGTACCAGGGCCGGTTGAGATAGGTGCAGTTCCCGGCCGGATCGCTGACCCAGACCATGACCGGCGCGCTGTCGGCCATGTGGCGGAAGCGCGCCTCGCTCTCGCGCAGCGCCGCCTCGGTGTGCGTGCGCTCCGCGATCTCGGTCTGGGCGGCCTGGTAGAGCCTGGCGTTGTCGATCGCGCTCGCCGCCTGGGCGGCGATGCTGGTCAGCAGGCGCTCGGCGCGCGCGGTGAAGACGCCGGGCTCGGGATGGCCGAAGAACAGCCCGCCCAGGACCTCGCCCGAGCGCGAGACGACCGGTGCCGCCAGATAGCTGCACACCGGCAGGTGGCCCTCGGGCATGCCGTGATAGGGCGCATTCTGGCCGTAGCGCGGGTCCCTGGTGATGTCGTCGGAGCGGACCACGCCCTCGCCCGCGAAGGTCGGGCCGAACACCGCCGTGTTGCGCGGCATCGGGAATTTCGCGAACGCCTCGCGCGGCGCGCCGGAGAGCGTGTACAGCGTGTAGCTCTCCCCGCGCTCGTCGATCACGTTGTAGAAGAACGAGCCGAAGGCCGCCCCGGTCAGCTCGGTCGCGGCGTCGGTCACGACCTGCACCGCCCGTTCCAGATCGAGCTCGGCGGCGACCGCCGTCCCGACCCGGTTGAGCGCCTCGAGCATGTGCGCCTCTTCCCCGAGCGCGTGCGCCGCCTGGCGGTGGATCTGGGCGAGCTTGAGGTTGCTCCTGACCCTGGCGAGCAGCTCGCGGGCCGAGAACGGCTTGGTCAGATAGTCGTCGGCGCCGACCTCCAGGCCCTCGAGGCGGGCCTCCTCGCCGGCCCTGGCCGACAGCAGCAGCATCGGCACGTCGCGCAGCGCCGGCTCGGCGCGCAGCGCCCGCAGCAGGCCGAAGCCGTCGAGCCGCGGCATCATCACGTCGCTCAGCACGAGATCCGGCGGCTCCCGCCGGGCCGCGGCCAGCGCCGCCTCGCCGTCGGCCACCGCCTCGACGCGGTAGCCCTCGGCGACCAGCAGACGGCGGACGTAGTTGCGCATGTCGGCGTTGTCGTCGGCGAGCAGCACCCGCTCGCCGCCGCCGGCCGCCGCGCCGAGGACGCCCAGATCATCGGGCGCCGAGGGCGAGGGCGTGTCCGGCGCGGCGCCGGCGGGGGGGGAGTCCGGCAGCCAGCGCAGCGCCTCCTCGACGTAGGCCTGGGCGCGCACGCCGGTCGAGGCATCCGCACGTGCGCCGCCCAGCCGGTCCGCCGGCAGATGCGCGGCGCCGAGCGGCAACGTCACGGTGAAGGTGCTGCCGGCGCCCTCCGTGCTCTCGACCCCGATCGTGCCGCCGTGCAGCCGGACCAGCTCCTGGACCAGGGCCAGGCCGATGCCGCTGCCTTCGAAGGTCCGGCCGCGCGCGCCCTCGACCCGGTGGAAGCGCTCGAACAGGCGCGGCAGCTCGGATCCGGGGATGCCGGTCCCGGTGTCGCGCACCGCGAGCTCGGCAGCGCTGCCGTCGGCCGACGGCCGGATGGTGACCGCGATCTCGCCCTCGAACGTGAACTTGAACGCGTTCGAGAGCAGATTGAGGACCACCTTCTCCCACATCTCGCGGTCGACGAAGACCGGCTGGGGCAGCGGCGCGCAGTCGACGACCAGGCTGAGCCCGGCGCGATCGAGCGCCGAACGGAAGCTCGAGGCGAGCTCGGCGGTCAGCGCCGCGAGATCGGTCGGCTCATAGCTCGCCTGCACGCGCCCGGCCTCGATCCGCGAGAAATCGAGCAGCGAGTTGACGAGCTT